>CAMAHZ010000016.1 GCA_945834965.1 uncultured Clostridia bacterium
CACGCATCGAAAGCCCCATCTGCATCATAGCGGAAAAGCAAAATCCACCGAACGCTACGAAAAAGGCAAGCAGCTTTTTATCGTTTAAAACGTTTAACCCGAGCTGAGCAATAAATTTCCTGTCCTTTTTAACTTCCTTTATCTTCTTTAACTTTCTCTCCTTGCCTTCGCACCTTATCAAAGAAAGCGCAGGTAATTTAAGTTTATGCAGGGCAACGCCAACCGAGAGCGCGGAAAAGAATACGACGGGCAGAACGAGAATTAGAACGAAAAGCACGGGGTGAAAGTGCATAATAACTTCGGGTATGCCTTCCGAACCTGCGTTTTGCATTTCGTAAAACCTTGGCATAATTGCCCAACTTATCGCCAAACCTAACACTACGCCGATAAGTACGCAAAAGCCGAACACAACGCATTTTACTGCTATTTTAAAGTCGGAATAGCCCAACGCCTTTAATATGCCGAACCTTTGAGAGTGCGACGATATGTATTGACCTATGTAGAACACCAACATTACGACCGAAGTCAATACTAATGCAACGCCTGAAATTGCACAGGTCGCAATATCGGTAAGCTTCAACGCATCGTACAGCGTTTTCATCTCAACCGGCACCTGTCCTTCTATTGCACGCAAGTCTATATCATAGTTTAAAAACATATTGCATACGATTGCGGCACAGCACATTGCGGCGATTATACCGAAAAATTTTAATGAATCTTTTAAACTTACGGTCATAATATTACCAACCTATTTCGTATGCGGTTTTGGGATTTTCGTTTTTATAATCTTCAACGATTTTGCCACTACCAATTTTAATAACCCTTTCGGCAGTCTCTGCAATATTGCCGTTATGGGTTACCATAATCAAAGTAAAACCGCTCTGCTTTCTGAGTTTTAAAACGTAGTCAAGTAGCTGTCTGCCCGTTGCTTCGTCTAACGCGCCCGTAGGCTCGTCCATAAACAAAACCTGCGGTTTTTTAGCAAGCGCACGCGCAACGGCAACCCTTTGCTGTTCACCGCCAGAAAGCTGTCTGGGATATTTTTTAAGCTTTTCACCAAGCCCTAAAGCTTCTATTATGCTTAAATAATCCTTATTGTCCGCAAGGTCGGCACCCATTCTTACGTTCTTTTCTACGTTCATATCGGGCAAAAGATAGTATTGCTGAAAGACAAACCCCACCTTTTCACGGCGGAACTTTGTCAACTCTTTATCGGAAAGAGCAGTCAACTCACAGTTATTATAATATACCTTACCGTTATCCGCCTTTTCAAGTCCGCCTAAAATATTCAACAGCGTCGATTTACCCGAACCCGACGCACCTAAAATTACAAGGTACTCGCCGTCATCTACCTTTAAATCTACACCCTTTAATACCTGTTGGCGGCTATCCGCTACGCCGTAAAACTTTTCCAAATTCTCTGCCTTAATCATTTTTTACTCCTTAAATCTTTTATAATGCTTGCGCATACTTCGCTAAGCATTCCGTCGATTTCTTTATCGCTGAAAAGACACGTGCCCGTTACGCATAAAACGGCTATGCCGTGAGTATATATCCACATATGCAGATATAATTTTTTGCTGTCTTCTTCACTTAAGCCGTAGCAGTCCTGCACGCATTTGAAAATGCCTTCATAGTTGACTTCAATTTCAGAAAGAACGTTGTCTAAACCGTACGCACCGTCGTTTGACATAAAAAGCAATTTGAAAAGGTTAGGCTCTTCCATAGCAAACTTTAAATAGGATAAGCCTACTCCCTTGAACGCAACCTTATCTTTGAGTCCGACTTCAACGTAACTCGTATAAATCGCTTTGCATTGCATGATAAGTTCGTTTTGCAATTCGTCCATATTTTCAAAAACGGAAAAGATAGGCGCAACCGAACAACCGAGCTTTGCCGCAACCGAACGGGCGGTAACTGCCGCCATTCCATCCGCCCTTAATATTTCCAACGCAGCGTTCGTTATCTGCTCTTTTGTATATCTGTTTTTAGGGGGCATATTTACTCCTTATTAAATATCTATTGTTATATAACAGCTGTTATATTACCACTACAAATTAGTATTGTCAACTATTTGGAATAAAAAAACGCAACAAAAACGCCCGACCAAATAAATCTTGACCGAGCGCAATTGATTAAGTTGTTTTATTGATTAAAGTTCAGCGAAGTACTTGATAGTCCTAACCATCTGGGAAGTGTAGGAGTTTTCGTTGTCGTACCAAGAAACAACCTTAACCAAAGTAGTGCCGTCGCCAAGGCTCATGCACTTCGTCTGGGTTGCATCGAAGAGTGAACCGTAGGTAATACCGATAACGTCGCTGGAAACGATTTCGTCTTCGGTGTAACCGTAGGATGCGGAAGATGCAGCCTTCATAGCAGCGTTTACGCTTACTGCGTCAACTTCGCCTTCGCAAACTGCGATAAGCTGGGTAAGCGAACCGGTGGGAACGGGTACGCGCTGTGCGCAACCGTCAAGAACGCCGTTGAGTTCGGGGATAACGAGACCGATAGCCTTTGCAGCACCCGTAGAGTTGGGAACGATATTAACTGCAGCAGCCCTTGCTCTTCTTAAATCGCCCTTACGGTGAGGTCCGTCAAGAACCATCTGGTCGCCGGTATAAGCGTGGATAGTGGTCATATAGCCCTTCTTAATCTTGCAGAGCTTGTTCAAAGCAGCTGCCATAGGTGCAAGGCAGTTGGTCGTGCAGCTTGCAGCGGAGATAACCGTATCGGTTGCCTTTAAGGTATCTTCGTTTACGCTGTATACGATAGTGGGAAGGTCGTTGCCTGCGGGTGCGGAAATAACGACTTTCTTTGCGCCTGCATTAATGTGAGCAGATGCCTTTTCCTTAGAAGTATAGAAACCGGTGCATTCCAAAACTACGTCTACACCAACTTCTGCCCAAGGAAGATTTGCAGCGTCCTTTTCAGCATAGATTTTGATGGTCTTGCCGTTAACGGTGATGCTGTCCTCCCCTGCTTCTACTGCTTCTGCATACTTATATCTGCCCTGAGCAGAATCGTACTTAAGAAGATGAGCAAGCATCTTGGGGCTCGTCAAATCGTTGATAGCTACGATTTCATAGCCTTCAGCGTCGAACATCTGTCTGAAAGCAAGACGACCGATACGACCGAAACCGTTGATAGCAACTCTTACATTTGCCATAAAATATTTCCTCCGAAAAAAAATTATCTAACTAAGTTTATCCGACAAAAAATTTACTTTTTTTGCCAACGCTGTTATTATAGCAAAAGGCGTTCGATAAGTCAACAATTATAAATTAACTCAATAACTATTTTTGTAAACAATTTAAAAAATATACTTGAAATTTGTACCGTGATGGTTTATACTTATTACGGTTGAAATACACATTTATATTATAATTATTTCGGAGGTTTTCTCATGGCGTTGGTATCGGCAAAAGAAATGCTTGAAAAAGCAAGAGACGGCAAATATGCCGTAGGTCAGTTTAACATTAACAATCTTGAATGGACGAAGGCTATTCTTCAGACCGCTCAGGAATTACAGGCTCCCGTTATTTTGGGCGTTTCTGAAGGTGCTGGCAAATATATGTGCGGCTTTAAGGTAGTTGCGGATATGGTAAAGGCTATGATTGAAGAAATGAACATAACCGTACCCGTTGCTCTCCACTTAGACCACGGTACTTACAACGGCTGCTATAAGTGCATTAAGGCGGGCTTCTCTTCCATTATGTTCGACGGCTCCCACTTCCCCATCGAAGAAAACGTTGAAAAAACTAAAGAACTCGTTGCAGTAACTTCTCAGCTCGGTTTATCTCTCGAAGCTGAAGTCGGCGCTATCGGCGGCGAAGAGGACGGCGTTATCGGTAAGGGCGAATGTGCAGACCCTAACGAATGCAAGCGCATTGCAGACCTTGGCGTTTCTATGCTTGCCGCAGGTATCGGCAATATTCACGGCAAATACCCTGCTAACTGGGAAGGCTTAAGCTTTGAAACGCTTGCCGCAGTTAAGGAAAAGGTCGGCGATATGCCCCTTGTTTTACACGGCGGCACGGGTATCCCCACTGAACAGATTAAAAAGGCAATTTCTTTAGGCGTTGCAAAAATCAACGTTAATACCGAATGTCAGCTTGCTTTCCAGGAAGCTACCAGAAAGTATATTGAAGCAGGCAAAGATTTAGTTGGTAAGGGCTTCGACCCCAGAAAGCTTTTGGCTGACGGCTGTGCCGCAATCAAGGCAACCGTTAAGGAAAAGATGGAAATCTTCGGTTGCATCGGTAAAGCGTAAAAATTCTATAAAAATACTTTCCCGTCTGTGTAAATTGTACGCAGACGGGTATTTTTTTTATTACGGCACATAATAAGGTTTATGAAGACAAGGTCATTAATGATTGCATTACTTCTACCTTTTCTTATTCTACTTTTCTGCGGATTTACAATAGATGAAAGCAACTCGCTGAAAAGCTTGACCAAGCCCTACATTACTACCTACGAATGTACGGCGGCAAGGCTTGGTAACGAGAATATTATGGAAAAGTACGATTATATAAAGATTACCTTTTTAAACGATAAGGAATTAGAAGTAAGCCTAAAACGTAAAAACTGCAAAAAGCAGAGCTACGTATGCGAATATCAATACGACGAAAAGACAAGTCGGTTTAACGCCGAATTAGGTATTTTAGGATTTAGATTTAAGCAGGACGCAAAGATTGAAAACGGCAAATTTACTGTATGTATGCCCATACTCGGCAGAACGCTTTTAATGAACTTTCAATCGTAAAGCTAATAAAAAAACCGCAGCCAAAGCCACGGATTTTGATTAATCGCTTATATCAGGGTTGTACTTTCCTACAATCTCTTTACTGCCTTCAAATTCGGAAACGCTGAAAATAGGCATTTCAAATTCGGTTGCAGGTTTTTCGTTTTCATTGAAAATCTCGTCCATCGTAACCTGCTCTTCTTCGTGTTTGCCTGAAGCGCTTTCCTTTCCAGGGAATGCGATATCGTATTCCATTTTGGTCAGGTGTTTAGAAGAATAATAAATCTGCCTTGCCCTTTCGTTATGAAATTTCTCGTTTGTCTGCTCGATTAAGCAACCGACGTATATTAAAAACAATAACGCAAATATACCACCGATTACTATCATTGCAACGTACTTAGGTTCCATATTTTAATTTTACTACTTTTTAACTCACTTTGTCAACGGGTTCATTTAGAATACTAATCAATTTATAAGGTTATGACATAACGAAGAAATTGTCGTAATATATTGTTTTATGAAAAAAATTGCATTTTGCGGCGGCGGAAGCGCAGGACACGTCATTCCAAACGTTGCAGTTATTGAATCCTTACCCCCACAATTTGACTTTTGCTATATCGGCACGGACGGCATAGAAAAGACAATCTGTTCAAAAAACGATATCCCCTTTTACGAGTTTTGCGGCGTAAAACTTGCAAGGGGCAAATTCTTTTGCAATCTGCTTATTCCTATTAAGCTATTAAATAGCGTTTCAAAGTGCAAAAAGCTATTAAAAGAAATATCCCCTTCGGCTCTGTTTTGCAAGGGCGGCTACGCATCCCTACCCCCTGCGCTTGCCGCGTCAAAGCTTAATATCCCCGTAATCACCCACGAATCAGATATTTCTATGGGGCTTGCAAATAAAATTATCGCCCGTAGAGCGCAATTGATTTTAACTTCCTTCCCTCAAACGGCGAAAAAGTATTCAAATGCAATATGCACGGGCTCGCCTATGCGCAAAAACCTGTTTGGTAAAAGCGCCGCTAAAGAAAAAGAGCGGTTAGGTTTAGACCTACGCCCTACTATTTTAGTGTTTGGCGGCGGCAGCGGCTCGGTAGCGATTAACGACGCGTTAAGAAAGAATATCCTATCTCTATGCAAAAAATATAACGTAGTGCATATCTGCGGAAAAGGTAACTCTATCAAAAGCAAAATTTACGGCTATATTCAGCTTGAATTTTGCGACGATATGGGCAGTTTATATGCCTGTGCAGACTACGCCGTGGCAAGGTGCGGTTCAAATTCCGCTTTTGAACTTATCGTACAGAAAATTCCTACGCTGTTTATTCCGCTTGATAACGGCGCAACTCGTGGCGACCAGATTGAAAATGCTAATTATTTTTATAAAAAGGGCTTGTGCAGGGTCTTGAGTGAAAAAAATTTAACTCCGAAAAGCCTTCAAAATGAAATAAACGAGCTTATTGCAGACGAAGAATTAAAAACCGCACTGCGTAACGACGATACGCAATGCGGTACTGATAACGTTATTAATGCAATAAAATCAGTTATTAAAAGTTGATTATTCCGTAACCGGATAAAATCATTTTAACGCCGAGCAAAATCAAGACGACGCCGCCTATAATTTCGGCAATGCACGCCTTTTTTTGGAATAATTTACCGAAACGGTTGCCTATTATCAGCCCAACAAGGGAAATGATAAAGGTTACTACGCCGATTATGGCAACGGCTATCCACGCCCAAAGCTGAACGTTAGTTACGCCAACTAACAAGGTGTTAAAGGTAAAGCCGACGAAAAGTGCGTCGATACTCGTTGCAACACCCTGCAATAAAACGGTAGGTACGGACAAAGGTTTAAAATCGGTTGCCACGTCTTCTTCAGCGCGGAATTCCTTAATGCCGTCATAGACCATTTTTGCGCCGATTATAAACAAAAGCGCAAACCCTATCCAGTGGTCGATAGAATCGAAAAATGCAAACTGTTGAAAGGCAAGTCCTATGTAAAAACCTATGATGGGCATAATAGCCTGAAATATACCGAACGTTAAAGGAATTAACACACCCTTACGCTTGGATATTCCACGGTAGACCATTCCATCGCACATAGACACGGCAAAGGCATCCATAGCTAAGGAAACACCCGTCAATAATAATGTAAGCAACAAACTCCAACTCATAAAAAAATTATAACACTCTATTTTATTTGTTGTAAATATTTTTATTATAATTTTTTAAAATAGTGGTGAAATAAATTTGCTTTTTCAATAATTTTGAGTATAATACTATTGTTGTCACGAATTGAGGTGTAGCGCAGTTTGGTAGCGCGTCTGGTTAGGGACCAGAAGGTCGTGGGTTCAAGTCCCGTCACCTCAACCACAAAAAAGGATAAAGCATAATTGCTTTATCCTTTTTTGTTATTCAAGTTACTGAGCTGAATCCACTACCTTCTGGTTTTTGAGCAAAGACACGCTATAACTTTTGGGTATCCCACAAAAGATTCCGTGGCGCAAATTATTCCCCCTTTATTTTTGCGTACAACACCATATCCTGCACAACGCCGCACTTAAAGGCGTTACTCTTTAGAACGCCTTCTCGCTCGAACCCTGCCTTTTCAAGTACTCGGCAAGAACCTTTATTATACGCAAACGGTTCGGCGTAAAGCCTTATAATATCGGTGTTTTCAAAGATAAAGTCGCTAAGTTCCCTTAATGCGGCAGTTGCAATTCCTTTACCCCAAAACTCTTCACCGACGTAATAGCCTATTTCAGCCGTCCTGTAATGAATATTGCCCTGCCTGAACGCCGCAATACTGCCAACGCACTTACCCCTGTAAATTATTGCGTATGCAAAAGTTTGGGTTTTATCTGCGGCAAGCATAGCTTTGATAAAGCCTAAAGCGTCGTTTTCGGTATACGGATAGGGAAGTCCGTCCCTTAAGTTGTTTAAAACGTTTAAATTGTTCAACGCAAAAGCTAAGTCCTTTGCGTACTCTTCCTTCCATTCGGTTATATAGTTCATTTTTTTACTCTCTTATAGAAAACGGACGGGAAAAATTCTTCCCGTCCGTAACTTTAATTTTAATTACTTGTTTTCCTTACTATCCTTGGTTAAACTCTTTAAATTCCAAATCTTATCAGCATATTCTTTTATACTTCTGTCTGCAGAGAAGTAGCCCGACGCCGCGATATTGCGAAGTGACATCTGGTTCCACTTATGCTTATCGTTTACGTAGAGTTCGGAAATCTGCTGCTGAGTCTGGCTGTATGCATTGAAGTCTGCCATACACATATAAGGGTCTGCAACGGGCGTACCTGTAAGCAAGTAGTTAGCCATATCCGCAAAAGACTGACCGTTAAAGCCGATAATCAACGCTTCCATTATTCTTCTAAGCCTTGCACTCTCGTTGTAGTACTTGGACGAGAAGTAGCCGGAACGCCAAATATCTTCCACTTCGTTGGACTTTAAGCCAAAGATAAAGATGTTTTCGTCACCGACAGCTTGTGCCATCTCAACGTTAGCGCCGTCAAGCGTACCGATAGTAAGCGCACCGTTAATCATAAACTTCATATTACCCGTACCGCTTGCTTCTTTACCTGCAAGGGAAATCTGTTCGGAGATTTCGGTTGCGGGCATAAGCTTTTCGGACATAGTAACGTTGTAGTCTTCCATAAATACAACGTTGAGCTTTTCCTGAATCTTAGGATGCTTTTTAATATCTTCCGAAAGATAGCTGATAAGCTTAATCGTCTGCTTTGCCATTGAATAGCCGGAAGCCGCCTTTGCACCGAAGATGTAGGTCTTAGGCTGAATGTCAAGCTCGGGATTATCGAGTAAATCGAGATACGTATCGATAATATTCAATACGTTCAAAAGCTGACGCTTATACTCGTGCAAACGCTTTGCCTGCGTATCGAAGATAGAGTCGGGGTTAATTTTAAAGCCCTGCTTCTTTAAAGCGTAATCAGCAAACTGCTTTTTCTTGATAGCCTTAATTTCGTCTAATCTCTTGAGAACGCTTGCGTCGTTATCAAACTTTTTAAGTCCTGCTAAAAGCGAGCTGTCGTGAATATAACCGTCGCCGATGCAGTCGGAAATAAGCGAAGAAAGCTCGGGGTTAGCCTGACAAAGCCACCTTCTGTATGCGATACCGTTGGTTACGTTGGTGAACTTCTCGGGAGTGAAATCATAGAAATCCTTGAAAATAGACTGCTTAATGATTTCGCTGTGAAGTGCCGCAACGCCGTTTACGCTGTGACCGCCGTATACCGAAAGGTTAGCCATTTTAACTCTACCGTGCTCGATAATGGACATACGGGAAATTTTGTTCCATTCGCCGGTGAATTTATCCCAAAGCTGTTCGCACATTCTGCGGTTGATTTCGCAGATAATAGTGTGAATTCTGGGTACGGTTCTCTGAATAAGGTCTTCAGACCAGGTTTCAAGGGCTTCCGCCATAACCGTATGGTTGGTGTATGCACAGGTTGCGGTAGTAATTGCCCAAGCGTCGTCCCAACTATAGTAATACTCATCGATAAGTATTCTCATAAGTTCGGGAATAGCCATTGCAGGGTGCGTATCGTTAAGGTGAATAGCCGCAAGTTTAGGCAAATCCTTTAACGAACCGTATCTATGCCTATGGTCGTCGATAATGTTCTGAATGGATGCAGAGCAAAGGAAATACTGCTGTTTTAATCTCAACGACTTACCGTTCATATGGTTGTCTGCAGGGTACAGAACTTTGGTAATCAAGTCTGCGTCTGCGTCTGCCTGCATTGCCTGCAGATAGTCGCCCTGAGAGAATAATTTCATATTGAAATCCTGAACGGGTTTTGCTTTCCAAAGTCTCAATACTGATACCGCGTCGGAATCCTTACCTGAAATCATCATATCGTATGCAACTGCTTCGATATCGTTGGTGTCAACGTATTCGATTTGCATACCGCTTTCCGTCCACTTCTCTTCAACCCTGCCGTTAAAGCGAATCTTGAAAGATTTATCCGTTCTCTGGGTAAGCCAACATTCGCCGCCGGGAAGCCAAGCGTCGGGTAATTCAGTCTGCCAACCGTCTACAATTTTCTGTTTAAAGAGACCGTATTCATATCGAAGAGAATAGCCCATTGCGGGGTAATCGCCGGACGCCAAAGCGTCCATAAAGCAAGCGGCAAGCCTACCTAAACCACCGTTACCCAAACCGGCGTCGGGCTCTAATTCGTATAAATCTTCGATATCAACGCCGTAAGATGATACGACTTTAGAGAACGCGTCCGTTGCGCTAAGGTTGAAAAGGCTGTTCTTAAGCGAACGACCTAAAAGGAATTCCATGCAAAGATAGTATACTTTCTTTGCCTTTTTTTCTTTTACTCGCTTTTGGAACTGCTGGCGCTTCTGCAAGAGAATATCTCTTACGCTCATAACGACAGCTTTGTAAAGCTGGTCTTTAGTAACTTCGTTAGGTCGACTTACACCGTAATACCTTGCAAGTTTGCCCTTAACAAGTTCCTTGACCTCTTTTTCCGTAATAGCAGTATTACTCATTATACACTCCTGAAATTTAGTAAAATATTATTTAAGCATTTCAAGATACAAGGTTTCGTATTCTTTTGCCGATTTATTCCAACTGAAATCGGAAGTAATTGCCCTGTATCTGAGTTCTGCCCATTTTTCTTTATTTCTATAATCGGCAACTGCCTGCCTTACTACGTAAAGCATATCGTGCGCGTTATAGTTTGCAAACGTATAGCCGTTTACCTGCGGCTTAATACTGTCGTATAAGCCGCCCGTTTCCCTTACCACGGGTACGGTGCCGTAACGGCAAGCCATCATCTGTGAAAGTCCGCAAGGCTCTGACTTGCTGGGCATTAAGAATATATCCGAACCTGAATATATCTTCCTTGATAAATCGCCGTTAAACTGAATATTTGCACTAACCTTATCGGGATACTTTCTTGCAAGCTCTCTGAAATAAGATTCGTACTGATAATCGCCCGTACCTAAAAGCACGAACTGAACGTCGTCCTGTAAAATCTCTTCAATGACGTTGGTGACCAAGTCAAGACCCTTATGAGAAACGAGACGGGAAATCATTGAAATGATAGGCGTATCTGGCTTTACGGGAAGATTTAACATCTTCTGCAACTCCTCTTTGCATACCGCCTTACCGCTCATATCGTCGGGGGTGAAATTTTTAAACAGATGCGTATCGAGCTCGCTGTTGTATCCCTTATCGTCTATGCCGTTCAAAATACCCCTAAGCTTGAACTGGTTGTTCCTAATAATGGGGTCGAGACCGTGTGCATAATAAGGGTCTTTTATTTCGTCCGCATATCTAGGGCTTACCGTTGAGAACTTTTCGCTGACTTCGATTGCACCCTTCATAAGGTTAATCGAGTTATTATATTCTACGAGATACTGATATTTACCGTAGATATCGAACAACGAAGAGAGAATATCGAGAGAATACTGTCCCTGATACTCTATGTTGTGAATAGTGAACAGGCAACGTATAAACTGATATTCAGGTCTGAAACAGTAATTAGTCTTAAGATATATTGCCGCAAGCGCAGCCTGCCAGTCGTGGCAGTGCATAACTTCGGGATAGAATTTTACGAAGGGTATTATCTCTAATACAGCCCTTGAGAAGAACGCAAATCTTTCACCGTCGTCAAAATAGCCGTAGCAACCGGGGCGCTTAAAGTAGAATTCGTTATCTACAAAGTAGAAAGTAACGCCGTCTTTAACGTACGAGAAAACGCCGCAGTACTGATTACGCCAAGCAAGATGCACGTACAAATTGCCAAGGTAAGTAAATTTTTCCCTATATTCTTTCTTTATATCCGAATAAAGGGGCAAAATTACCCTTACGTCGAATTTGCCCGTTGCGGCAAGAGCCGTTGAAAGCGAGCCTACTACTTCTGCAAGTCCGCCCGTCTGGATAAAGGGCGTTGATTCGGACGCTACGAATAAGATATTTCTCTTACCCTGCACCGTTACTTCCGCCGCTTTTACGACGGGTGCTTTTTTAGTAGTAGTCTTGCTTGCAGGCTTTGCGCAAGTTTTGCTTGCCGTTTTAGTAGCGGTAGCCTTCGTAGCAGTCTTTTTAGTTGTAGACTTTTCAGCCGTCGTCTTAGTAGTTGCCGTGGTCTTTTTTGTTGCAGCCATCTTTAATTATCCCCCGATTTCAAATTATATACGCGAACCCTTGTTAATGAAATAGGGTTTCTGTTCGCAGCCTGCTAAGGTTACGCCCTTACCTATGCTGGAATCCTTGTCGGAAACGACGTAGGAAAGATTGCAGCCTTCTGCAACGTCGTTTTCACTCATTATAATACAGTTTTTAAGGTGAGCACCCTTGCCTACGTGGACGTTGCGGAAGAGAATACAGTTTTCTACCGTACCTTCTATAAGGCAACCGTCGTGAATAAGCGAATTTACGACGTGTGCGCCTTCGGTTATCTTTGCAGGAGGTGCGTCGTTAACCTTGGTATAGACGTCTCTGTCGCCGAAGATTTCGTTCCTTACCTTCTTATCAAGCAAGTCCATATTAGACTTATAATAAGATGAAAGCGAATCGATATTGCTGTAATAGCCGTCGAGCTTATAGCCGTACATTCTGCCTTCCTTGATTGCAGGGATAACAAGGTCCTTTGAAAAGCTGGTAAGTCCCCTTGCCTGCGCCCTTTGAAGAATGCTCAAAAGATAGCTCGTGCGGGCAACGAGTACGTTGATATAGTGCTTTCTTACGCCTTCGCCTTCAACGTTGACGTCTACGGAAGTTATTCTGTCGTCTTCGTCGCAGTTGAACATCATATAGGACTTTTCGTCCGTGCACTCGTGTTCGTGATATACCAAAGTAATATCGGCGTTGTGCGCAATATGTTCTTCTATTACCTTGCTGTAGTCAAGCTTATAGACCGAATCGCTGTCGGCAATCACAACGAAGTCTTCCTTAGCCTTTTTAAGGAATGCCGAAGCGCCTTTTAAAGCTTCGAGCCTGTTGCTGTAGAGCACTTCGCTCTCGTCGCTGTAAGGGGGAAGAAGAATTAAACCGCCTTCCTTCCTTGCCAAATCCCACTCTTTACCTGAACCGAGATGGTCCATTAAAGATTGATAGTTGTTTTTAGTTAAAAGTCCTACCGTCGTAATGCCGGAATTGACCATATTTGAAAGGGTGAAATCCACTAAACGGTATCTGCCGCCATAAGGAATAGAACCCTTGGAACGTACCCTTGTAAGTTCGGATACGTGCTCGTCGTTAATGCTTGAAAAAATTACACCTACGGTTGAAGTCATCTTAATATCCCCCTTATACGTTTTTATCGACGATTTCGCCTGCGGCAACCTTTGCGCCGTCGGAAACGGTAATACCCCTTCCGAGTACGGTTATGCCGTTAGTCTTGCCTTCCACTTTGCAAGCTTGCGCCTTATCGTCGCCAACTTTTGCGTTGACGCCGATGGTTACTTCTTCGTCGATTATCGAATAATCTACTGTAGCGCCTTCTTTGATTACGGTATTGCCCATAAGCACGCAATCGCGGACAACTGCACCCTTTTCGATTACGCAGTCGCTGCCGATTACCGAATTAATGACTGTACCTTCCACTTCGCAACCGTTTGCGATAAGTGAGTTAGATACTTCACCCGTGATATAAGCAGGGGGCGCCAAAGGACTTCTGGAATGGATAACTCTGTCGTTATCGCGGAGTTCAAAGTTGGGTACGACGCCGAGCAAGTCCATATTTGCTTCTAATAAAGAAGTAATCGTACCAACGTCCTTCCAGTAGCCTTCGAAACGGTAAGAATACATCTTCTCGCCTGCGTTAAGCATTGCAGGCAATACGTTTTTACCGAAGTCGTTTTCGGAATCGGGGTTTTGTTCGTCTAATTCGAGATATTTGAAAAGCTTTGATGCGGTGAATATGTAAATACCCATTGACGCCAAATCGGATTTAGGCTGTTTGGGTTTTTCTTCAAATTCGTAAATAGTACCGTCGGGGTTGGTGTTCAAAATACCGAATCTGGATGCTTCCTTCAAAGGAACCTGCATACACGCAATAGTACAATCTGCGCCAGCTGCCTTATGTGCGGCGAGCATCTTGTCGTAATCCATCTTATAGATGTGGTCGCCCGAAAGAATAAGAACGTATTCAGGGTCGTACATCTTCATAAAGCGGATATTCTGGTAGATTGCATTTGCAGTACCCTTATACCAGGAAGTAGACTGCTTAGCTTCATACGGCGAAAGAATATGTACGCCGCCAAAGGTTCTATCTAAATCCCAAGGTTGTCCGTTGCCCACGTACTCGTTTAAAACGAGCGGCTGATACTGCGTAAGCACGCCTACCGTATCAATACCTGAATTTATACAGTTTGAAAGCGGAAAGTCAATAATTCTGTACTTTGCACCGAACGATACCGCCGGTTTTGCAATATTGCTCGTCAATGCGTACAGTCTCGAACCTTGTCCGCCTGCAAGCAACATTGCGACACATTCTTTTTTTCTTAGCATTGTTCA
>CAMAHZ010000017.1 GCA_945834965.1 uncultured Clostridia bacterium
ATTGAAGAACAAAATATCATTCCCGATATCGTTAACAAGGACTGGTTTAACGAATCGTTTTAAATAATTATTTTTTCCATAATTTGATTTGATATAGTTATTTAACAAAAATTGTAGCCGAGCAATACGCTCGGCTATTATTAAAATTAAATTTGTTTTGGTTAAATTTTTTGCTTTCAAATTTTATTAATTTATTTTTACAACTTCCAAAGAAGATAACGCTTCGTCAATCAACGCTTCTATATCAAGTTTTGCTTCTTCCGCTAAAACTTCAGCCATTGCAGGGCGAATTACGGGGTGACGGGGTAAAAACACGGTGCAACAGTCTTCATAGGGCTGAATCGAAATTTCATACGCCCCCATATTTCTACTGCGTTCAATAATTTCATTTTTATCAAAACCGCAAAGCGGGCGTAATATAGGTAAATCTTCAATAACGCTCCCTGACGAAGTCATTCCTTCAATGGTCTGGCTTGCTACCTGACCTAAGCTTTCACCCGTAATAAGGCATTTCGCACCGCTCTTTTTAGCTATTCTCTCAGCAATTCTCATCATAAAACGCCTTAAAAGCGTAACCATAAAGTCGCCGTTGCATTTTTTATGAATTTCTTCCTGAATATGCGTTACTTTTATAACGTTAAGCGTAGTGCCACAGCAATACTGCGCAAGCACCTTTGCAAGATTTTCAACCTTTTCCCTTGCCTGCATATTCGTATAGGGGTAGCTATGGAAGTGAATACAGTCAATATTCATACCCCTTTTTGCCATCATATAGCCGGCAACGGGGCTATCTATACCGCCGGAGATTAAAAGCATACCCTTTCCTGCCGTACCGACGGGCATACCGCCGGCGCCTTTTATCATATTGCCGAACACGAGAGAAGTTCCGTCTTCTCGCAAATCAACGCCTATTAAGACGTCGGGCTTATGAATATCAACCTTCAAACCCTTGTGCTTATCCAAAAGTCTGCCGCCGATTTCAGCATTGATTGCCATAGAATTTAACGGAAATTTTTTGTCTGCCCTGTGCGTATCGACCTTGAACGTACCAAATTCAGGGCAAATTTCGCTTGCCGCATGATAGATATTATCCATTGAAGTAGGCACTTTATACGCAACGCTTAGCGTATGTACGCCAAATACCTTTGTAAGCTTATCTAAAATGAATTCTTCATTGCTCTCGTCAAAGTTTTCTACGGTATATCTACCGCTACGTTTTCTTATTTCGTGGCGAATACCCTTTAAAGCCTTTTCCATATTTTCGGCAAAAACCCTTTCAAAATAACCGCGATTATTGCCTTTAAGGTAAATTTCACAATATCTTACAATTATTACTTTTTCCATCTTATTTCATTATTTCCATTCTGTTTTTTACGGTTTCGTTTAAAATTTGAGCTGCTTGTTCAATTTCTTGCTCGCTTGTTTCAGGGCAAAAACTTAACCTAAGTACGCCGTCGGCAAGGCTTTCGTCTATCCCACACGACAATATTACACGGGAGTACCTTTTCTTTTCGTTTGACGAGCAAGCCGAACCCGTACCTATTATAAGCCCTTTATCGTTTACTTCGTGCAAAATTATTTCACCGCGCACTCCGAGAGCAATAATAGAGAGAATATAAGGTGAAGAATTTTGGGAAGATACAATCTTAAATAATTCTTTATCCAAAAGATTAATTAGTTTTTCTTTGAGATTTTTAACCTTTTCAAAGTTTTCAGCAATTTTTTCATATTTCTTTAAAGCCGCAAACTCAAACACCTTTATTCCGAAGACGTTTTCGGTTCCGCTACGCAACCCCTTTTCCTGACCGCCGCCAAATATGAACGGCTTTAAAACAAGACTCTTGCGTTTAATCAGCGCACCGCACCCTTTAAGCGCACCGATTTTATGTGCAGAAACGCTGTATAAATCAATATCTTTGCTAATTTTAAAGGGTATTTTACCAAATGCCTGTACGCCGTCCGAGTGAAATAATGCGTTAGGATTGATAGCTTTTACTCTCTTTGCAATGGCGTTTACGTCGTTTATTGCACCCGTCTCGTTGTTGACGTGAATTACGGATACTAAAGAAGTTTTGCCGTCTATAAGCTTTAAAAGCTCAGCTACGTTTACACTACCGTCGGAATTAAGCGGCGCAAACCGCACTTCTATTCCACGTTGTTTAAGCTCGTTTGCAGTAGAAATAATTGCGGAATGTTCACCTTCCGTGGTTACGATATTACCACGCTTACCGCCGCAAAATAGCGCGTGATTATCCGCTTCTGAACCGCAAGACGTAAAAATTATTTCAAAATTAGTATCGTTTGCAACTAAATTTAAAATATTTTTTCTCGTCTGTTCGAGCTCTCGGTGTAAAGCATAACCTTCCGCATATAATGCGGAAGGATTAAAGAAGTATTCAGTTAAGTATTTTTCTGCCATTTTCAGGCATTCGCAGTCGGGTTTAGTCGTGGCTGCATTATCTAAATAAATCATTAAATTTCAATTATGCCTTTATACGTCTGCTTAACAGAGCCGTCAAGCTCTGCTTCGCCGTTTTCATTGAGCTTTACGAACAAGTCGCCGCCCTTAAGCTTTACGGTTATTATTTCGTTTTCCTTGCAATCGCCGCTCTTAATAGCCGAGAGTGCTGCTGCGGCAGCGGCAGTTCCGCAAGCAAGCGTTTCGCCGTTAGCCTTGTCCCAAGTCCTGACCTTTACGGTTACGTTGTTTACGATACGTACGAATTCTAAGTATTCGTCGGGCTTAATGGCGCCGCTCATAATAAGCGTTTGACCTACTTCTTCGATATCTACGTCGTCTACGTTGTCACAGAAAATTACGCAATGGGCGTTGCCTATTTCTACAGAATAGGATTTTCTGCAATTATATCCGTCTACGGCAGAGAGAACGGCAAAACTGCTATTCTCGTTAACCTGCGGTTTACCGAGCAATTCAGAAACGGAGCTTGCCATACCGTTAATGTGGTTAATGCTGACCTTCTTAACCACACCGCAGCTTTCAATCGTAAATTCATCGCTAGTTACAAAACTTCTGTCGTAGAGATACTTTGCGGCACACCTTATGGGGTTAGCGGCAAGACCGCCGTCGCTACCGTCGCGGTTGAACACCCTTACTTTTGCGTCGGCAATATCGGATTTTTCAATCATTACTATTCCGTCTGCACCGATTGCATAATGTCTATCGCAGAAGTTAATCGCAAGCGATTCGGGGCAAGTTATCTTACCGTCCATATTGTTGAAAAGGATGTAGTCGTTGCCGCAACTATGCAGTTTGCAGAAATCAAGCTTGAGTTTTTCCTGTCTTAAGTTGTTAATATCAACAAGTTCAGTATTAAACTGATTATATCTGCCTGCAATAACGTCTGCAAGAGCGTTAGTCGTATCAAGCGACGTTAGTACGGTAATGCCGAGAAGTATTGCGTGATGGTGCATTGAAATATAGTTGGTAATAGACTCAATGTCAGTTTTACCCGTGTAAACTATATAATCGATTTTGCCTTCGTCCATCAACTTAAAGATTTCGTCGTTGGAAGAGAGCCTTGCAACTTCCGTACACTCAAGCCCGAGACTGCGGATAACCTTTGCGGTACCTTTAGTTGCGTACAAAGTCAAGCCTAAGTCTGCAAATTTCTTGACGATATTAACGATTTCAAACTTATCGTGGTCGTTGATTGTGAAATATATACCCGAAGGATTTTGCTTGGTCGGGTGTTTCATGTTGAAACCGGCGGAAACCAAGCCCTTGAATAGTGCTTCTTCTATGGTCTTGCCGATACCCAAAACTTCACCTGTTGACTTCATTTCAGGACCAAGCTGTGAGTTAACGTCGTTGAGCTTTTCAAACGAGAATACGGGGACTTTAACCGCTACGTAAGGCGAATTGCGGTACAATCCCGTGCCGTAACCGAGCTTTTTAAGCTTGCTTCCGAGCATAATCTTTGTTGCAAGGTCAACCATGGGTACGCCCGTAACCTTTGAAATGTAGGGAACGGTACGCGAAGCCCTGGGATTAACTTCGATTACGTATAATTCGTTGTGATAAATAAGGTACTGTATATTGATTAAGCCCTTGGTTTTAAGCGAAATTGCAAGGTCGGTAGATACGTCTACAATCTTTTTAAGCATTGCGTCGCTCAAATTGTAAGGGGGATAAACCGCAATAGAGTCGCCACTATGAACGCCTGCCCTTTCAATGTGCTGCATTATACCGGGGATAAGAACGTCTACCCCGTCCGAAATTGCGTCGACTTCAAGCTCTAAACCCATTAAGTACTTATCGCACAGTACGGGGTTTTCAATCTTTTGTGCGAGAATTACGTCCATATATCTCTCGATATCGTTCTGCGTAAATGCAATGGTCATATTCTGACCGCCGATAACGTACGAAGGACGAAGAAGTACGGGATAACCGAGCTTTTCAGCCGCGGCAACGGCTTCGTCTTTGGACATAACCGTAAGCCCCTTAGGTCTTGCAATATTGAACTTTTCCAAAAGCTCGTCAAAGCGCTCTCTGTCTTCGGCAAGGTCTACGCTGTCTGCAGGAGTACCGAGAATACGTACACCCTTCTTATCCAAGTATGCGCAGAGCTTAATTGCCGTCTGACCACCGAAAGTGATTACTACGCCGTAGGGCTTTTCAACGTCTATAACGTTTTGAACGTCTTCGGGGGTAAGGCTTTCAAAATACAGCCTGTCCGCCGTATCAAAGTCAGTTGAAACCGTTTCGGGGTTGTTATTTATAATTATTACTTCATAGCCAAGTCTCTTAAGCGCCCAAACGCAATGTACGGACGAGTAGTCGAATTCGATACCCTGACCGATTCTTATGGGACCTGAACCGATAACTATAATTCTCTTCTTCTTATTCTGTCTGCTTCTTGCAACGAAAGGCGAAGCTTCGTCGTGTTCGACTTCGTCGTAGGTTGAATAGAAGTAAGGCGTCTGCGCGGCAAACTCTGCCGCACACGTATCAACCATTTTAAAGCAAGCGTTTACGTGCTTAGGAAGCTTGTTGCCGGAGAGTTTTTCAAGCTCTTTATCGGGATAGCCGAGCTTTTTACCTTGAATATACTTTGCCTTTGTAAGCTGAACGCCCTTAATTTCTTCTTCATAATCGGAAAGATTTTTAAGTTTATTAAGGAACCAAGGGTCAATCGTCGTGATTCTGTTGATTTCTTCAATAGCAATACCGCGCTTGATTGCCTGATAAACTACGAAAAGCCTTTCGTCTGTTAGCTCGGAAAGCTTAGCGTGTATTTCTTCGTCCGAAAGTTTTTCAAGCTTAGGCATATTGAGTGTGCCGAGTGAAATTTCCGCACCCCTTACCGCCTTCATTATTGCCATTTCAAAGCTCGTGCCGATTGCCATTACTTCGCCCGTAGCTTTCATTCTCGTACCGAGATTTCTCTTAGCGTATAAGAATTTATCGAAAGGCCACTTGGGAAGCTTAACGACGACGTAGTCAATCGTGGGTTCAAACGCTGCGTAAGTTATACCCGTTACGTCGTTTTTAATCTCGTCAAGCGTATAGCCGAGCGCTATCTTCGTTGCAACCTTTGCAATGGGGAAACCCGTAGCTTTTGACGCAAGCGCCGAAGAGCGTGAAACGCGGGGGTTAACTTCGATTACGGCGTATTCAAAGCTGTCCGGCTTAAGTGCAAACTGACAGTTGCAACCGCCTTCAATTCCAAGCTCGGTAATAATATCGAGCGAAGCCGAACGCAGCATTTGATATTCTTTATCCGAAAGCGTTACTGCAGGCGCCATAACGATGGAGTCGCCCGTGTGAATACCTACGGGGTCGAAGTTTTCCATCGAGCAGACGGTTATAACGTTGCCTGCGCTATCACGCAAAACTTCAAACTCAATCTCCTTCCAACCGCCGATATATTTTTCTATCAATACCTGCGTTATGGGCGAAAGCATAAGTCCGTTATGGGCGATAAGCCTTAACTCTTCTTCGCTGTACGCAACGCCGCCGCCTGCACCGCCTAAGGTATAAGCAGGGCGTACGATTACAGGATAACCGCCTATTTTCTCTGCAATCTTTACGCAATCGTCTACGGTGTAGGCGATATCGGAAGGAACGACGGGCTGATTAATCTTTTCCATCGTTTCCTTAAACAGCTCTCTGTCTTCTGCACGGTCAATCGAATCGAGCTTAACGCCGATAAGTTTAACGCCGTATTTATCCAAAAAGCCTTCTTTTGCAAGCTGACAGCCAAGCGTTAAACCCGTCTGTCCGCCGAGAGACGCCAAAAGACTGTCGGGGCGTTCTTTGATAATTATTCTCTTTAACGTATCCGTTGTAAGCGGTTCAAGATAAATTTCGTCTGCCAAAGCCCTATCGGTCATAATAGTTGCAGGGTTAGAGTTGCAGAGTACGACGTTAATACCTTCGTTTTTCAAAATTCTGCAAGCCTGAGTACCTGCATAGTCGAACTCAGCAGCCTGACCTATAACTATAGGACCTGAGCCGATAACTAAAACCTTTTTAATATCTTCCTTCTTAGGCATTGAATTTACCCTCCGTAATGTTTTTCATAAATTTATCGAACAAAAAACCTGCGTCGTGCGGTCCGCCGCAAGCTTCGGGGTGGAACTGTACGGTAAAAGCGTTAATATCGGGATAATCAAAGCCTTCGCAAGTGCCGTCGTTGGCGTTATAAAAGCTGAGCTGACCTACGCCTTCAAGGCTCGAAGAGATTACTTCGTACCCGTGATTTTGACTTGATATATATACTCTGCCGTTAGCTATACATTTAACAGGCTGATTTGCACCCCTGTGTCCGTACTTCATCTTCTTAGTCTTGCCGCCCATTGCAAGCGCAAAGAGCTGGTGACCTAAACATATACCGAAGATGGGTAACTTGCCTGCGAGCTTTCTTAAATTTTCGATAATTTCAACGTTTTCGGTGGGGTCGCCGGGGCCGTTGCACAACATAAGACCTTCGGGGTTTAACGCCAGAATCTCTTCTGCCGTATAAGTCGAAGGTACTTTCATACAATAGCAACCGCGATTGATAAGCGAACGGATTATGTTCTTCTTTGCGCCAAAATCCCAAACCGCAATCTTTCTGCCGTTGGGGTCGCCGAAGTATTCTACTTCCTTTGCACTTACAGTTTTAACCGCATTTACAACTCTATAATTGTTTATTTCGGTCATATCCTTAATGGGCTTGGACGAGATTGCGGCGTTCATAACGCCTGCTTCTCTTACTATCTTAGTAAGCTCACGGGTGTCAATGCCGTATATACCGATTACGCCGTATTGTTTAAGATATTCGTCAAGAGTTCCTTCACACCTGAAATTAGAAGGCGTATCGCACTTTTCCCTTACGATATATGCAGAAACCCAAGGCTTTTTACTCTCGTTATCGGGGGTAACGCCGTAGTTGCCTATCAAGGGGAAGGTTTGAATTACTATCTGACCGTAATAGCTGGGGTCGGTTAGCGTTTCAATATAGCCCGTCATACCCGTCGTAAAAACGAGTTCGCCTACCACGTCGCCTTCGGCACCGAATCTATAACCGACAAACTGCTTGCCGTTTTGTAAGGTTAAATAAACTTTTCCGTTATTCATATTTATATTTCCCGTTTTTCGTTTTTTCTCTATGTATAAAAGATTGTATTAATAATTGCTTAAACTGCTTAACCGTTACCCATCAGCTTAACCATTACAGCCTTTTGAGCGTGCAACCTGTTTTCTGCTTCGTCGAAGATTTCCTTTGCGTGTTCTTCAAACACTTCTTCGGTTATTTCTTCGCCCCTATGCGCAGGCAGGCAATGCAAGCACATTACGTCGCTCTTTGCAACCGAAAGATTTTCCTTGTTGACCTGATAGCCTTCAAAAGCCTTCTTCCTTGCAGCCCTTTCGCCTTCCTGACCCATAGACGCCCACACGTCGGTATAGACGACGTCTGCATCCTTTAACGCTTCTTTTACGTCGGTAGTAATCGTAACTTCACCGTTAGCTTTTGCCCACTCGATGAGCTTTGCGTCGGGCTCGTAGCCGTTAGGACAAGCAATCGCAAAGGACATACCTGTCTTGATAGCGCCGACCATCAGACTGTTTGCCATATTGTTGCCGTCGCCTATAAAAGCCATCTTCAAGCCGCGGAAGCTTCCCTTATATTCCCTTATCGTCATAAGGTCGGCAAGTACCTGACAAGGATGAGCATAATCAGTCAAGCCGTTAATGACGGGGATTGAACCGTACTTTGCCAAATCTTCAACTTCCTGTTGAGCAAAGGTACGAATCATAATACCGTCGAGATATCTTGAAAGAACCCTTGCGGTATCCTGTACGGGTTCGCCCCTGCCGATTTGCAAATCGTTGCTTGAAAGGAACAAGCCGTAACCGCCGAGCTCGTAAATGCCTACTTCAAAGGAAACTCTCGTTCTCGTGGAAGATTTTTGGAAAATCATACCGAGCTTTTTGCCCTTTAAATAATCCTTTTGAATGTTGTGCATCCTTTCAAATTTAAGCTGGTCGGCAAGATTCAAAATAGATAAAATTTCTTCTCTCGTCAAGTCCTGTAATTTAAGTAAATGCTTCACTGTGAAATCACCTCGTTTAATATTTTCAATGCTGTATTTATTTCTTCTTTTGTTATATTCAGCGGCGGCAAAAGCCTTACTTTTTCGTGCGCCGTTAGCACCACCAAGCCTTTTTCAAGGCAAGCTTTTGCGATTTCTTTGGCGGGCTTTGTCGTAGAAATACCTATCATTAAGCCTTCACCTGAAACTGCCGTTACGTTTTTAATGTGTTCTAAGTTAATTTTTAGATATGCGCCCTTGCCCTGCACTTCCAACAAAAGCTCTGGCGTGAGCCTTTCGATTATCGAAATCGCGCCTGCACACGATACGGGGTTACCGCCGAAGGTTGAGCCGTGGTCGCCAAAAGTGTATACGTCCTTGCACTTATCAAAGAGCATACAAGCGCCTATGGGCAAGCCGCCGCCTAAACCCTTTGCGGTCGTAACGATATCGGGGTGAATACCGACAGATTCATACGCGTAAAGATAGCCCGTTCTGCCGTTACCGCATTGAACTTCGTCACATATTAGAAGTATATCCCTGCTCTTACAGAATTTTTCAAGCTCTCTTAAAAACTCTTTATCAAGCTGATTGACGCCGCTTTCGCCCTGAATAACTTCCACCATTACCGCACAAGTCTTTTCGGTATAGCATTCGTAGATGCCGTCTATCGTAGGCTCTGCGTACTTGAACCCGTCTAAAAACGGGGTAAAGTTTTTATGAAAACTATCCTGCCCCGTCGCAGTCAACGTCGCCATCGTCCTGCCGTGAAAGGAATTTTTTAAGGTGATAATTTCGTTTCTTCCGTAGCGTGTGTTGCCGTACTTTCTTGCGGCTTTGATTGCGCACTCGTTAGCTTCGGCGCCGCTGTTTGCGAAAAATACCTTGGACGCCCCCGTCTTTTGACATAAGAGTTTTGCAAGCTCTGCCTGCGGCTGGGAATAATAGAGATTGCTGACGTGTTGAATTTTATCAAGCTGAGCCTTAACCGCGTTTTTCCACTCTTCGTCGTTTACGCCGAAGATATTTACGCCTATCCCCGTGGCACAGTCAATATACTCTTTACCGTCGAAGTCGTATAATTTTGCGCCTGAACCTGACTTAAATGCCACGTTAAACCTTGCATATGTAGACGCAACGTATTCTTTATCTGCAGAAATTATATCTTGAAGTTCCATCTTTACACCAAACTAAACTACTAAAATAAAGACTGATTTAATAGAATAAATCAGCCGTTAAACATTGTTCCGCTACCTTCGTCGGAAAGAATTTCGATTAAAATTGAATGATAAACCCTGCCGTCGGTAATAAACACGTTTTCTACACCGCGGCGAATTGCATCTTTACAACATTCGATTTTGGGAATCATACCGCCCGAAATAATGCCCTGCTTAACGAGCCCGGGAATATCGGATACGAATACCTTTTTAATTAAGCTTTCAGGGTCGTCCTTATTCTCTAAAAGACCGCGTATGTCGGTCATTAAAATAAGGCTTTCCGCACCTAACGCGCCGGCAATAGCAGCTGCCGCCGTATCGGCATTGACGTTATAGACGTTGCCTTCGTCGTCGTAACCAACTGTTGATACGACGGGTACGTATCCCAAATTAAGCAAGTCGGTAATTAAAGTCGTATCTATATCTACTATTTTACCGACGTAGCCAAGCTTTTCGTCCTGCATTTCACATTTAATAATGTGCCCGTCCTGACCGCAGATACCGATGGACTTGCCGCCGTGCCTGCAAATTAAATCGACGAGCGTCTTATTAATCTTGCCCGCAAGAACCATACGAACGATTTCGGCAGTCTCTTTATCGGTATAACGCAGACCGTCGATAAACTTGCTCTCCTTGCCCATCTTTTTGATAGTTTCGGAAATTTCAGGTCCGCCGCCGTGAACTAACACGACTTTAATTCCCAAAAGATTTAAGACGACCAAATCACGCATAACCGACGATTTTAAATCTTCGTCAATCATTGCGTTTCCACCGTATTTGACTACGAGAATTTTATTAAAATATTTCTTAATATAAGGCATTGCCTCTATTAAAAATTCTGCCTGATTTTGTTTGTTCATATCAAGTCCTGTAGTCACCGTTAATTTTTACGTATTCGTAAGTTAAATCGCAACCCCAAGCAGTAGCCTTTACCTTACCGCTGTTAAGGTTAATATTAATTGACACTTCGTCTTCTAAAAGAATTTCTTTTGCTATCTCTTCGGAAAAATCAATTCCGTAACCTGCCTTGCAGACTGCAATCTCGCCTTTTTTTGAAGTGAATGAAACGTCGATTGCTTCAACGTCTACCTTTACGCCAGCATAGCCGATTGCGCACAGCACCCTGCCCCAGTTTGCGTCGGCGCCGAACATTGCAGCCTTTACCAAAGAAGATTTGATAACCGACCTTGCAACTGCCTTTGCAATAGTTTTGCTCGCCGCACCCGTAACGTTGCACTCGATAAGCTTTGTTGCGCCTTCTCCGTCTTTTGCTATCATACGGGAAAGATACACCGTGCAGTAATTGAGCGCTTTACGGAATTTGTTATAGTCCGCACCGACGGAATCGATAAGCTTGTTGCCTGCTAAACCGTTAGCTAAGATACAGCAGGTGTCGTTAGTCGACTGGTCGCCGTCTACGCTGACCATATTAAAGGAATCTTTAACGTCGTCGGAAAGCGCCTTTTGCAACATTGCAGGCGTAATTGCAACGTCCGTAGTTAAAAAGATAAGGTTGGTTGCCATGTTGGGGCAGACCATACCTACGCCCTTTGCGATAGCGCCCATTGCACATCTCTTGCCGCCGATTTCAAACTCGATTGAAACGCTCTTTTTAACGGTATCCGTCGTCATAATCGCTTCAGACGCAAAATCGCTGTTATCGCCAAGCCCTTCCCATATGACGTTTATATGCTCTTTCATGGGAGTAATATCGAGCGGCAGACCGATTACGCCGGTAGAAGCGACTATTACGTCTTCTTCCTTAATACCGCTTACGCCGCTGACGAGCTTGCACATCTCTTTAGCAACTTCTAAACCGTTTTTATTACACGTGTTCGCATTACCGCTGTTGCAGATAATTGCCTGAGCATAGCCGTCCGACAGATTGCTTTTAGTTACAACGACGGGCGCACCTTTAACGAGATTGCTCGTATAAACGCCTGCTGCAGCAGCCTTTACGTCGCTTACAATTAATGCAAAATCACGCTTTACTTTGTTTTTCCTGATACCGCAGTGAATGCCGTTTGCCTTAAAACCTACAGGCGCGCACACACCACCGCTAATTTCTTTAATCTTCATCTTAATACTTTCTACTAAAAACTTAACTCTCTCTTATAGCTTTTCGGAAATAGGCGTTACAAAAGCGAAGTGCATTCGTCTAAACCGAACATAATATTCATATTCTGGACCGCCGCACCGGAAGCACCCTTACCAAGATTATCGAAAACGCTTGCAATAAATATTCTTTCGTCGTTACCGCTAACGTAAATCTTTAAGCCGTTAGTCCCCGTTAAGGCGTTAGACGCCAAGAACGAAGGAACTTCTTCTTCGGTTGCAACTTTAACCAACTTCTGCTCGGCATAGTACTCCGCAAAATAGCTACGCAAGCTTTCAACCGTCATCTTTTTATTCAAAAGATTTGTAAATAAAGGCACAGTCACGCACATTCCGCTGTAAAAATCGCAGATTATGGGGTTAAAGAGCGGCGCTTGAGATAATCCGCACTCTCTTACCATCTCAGGTAAATGCTTATGACTTAAGCCTAATGCGTATTCTCTCGGTGACGAAAGCTCTATATCCCTGTTTTCATCGTTGTATTGAGCGATAGTCTTTTTACCGCCGCCGGAATACCCCGTGAGCGAATGTGCCGCAAAAGGATAATCGGCGGGGGCAATTCCGCCTTTAACTAAGGGTGCGACGATTGAAATAAAGCCAGTTGCGTGGCACCCGGGATTTGCTAACCTTTTGCAAGACGCAATCTGCGCCCTTCTCTCTTTGGAAAGCTCGGGAAAGCCGTAAACCCAGTCGGGATTAGTCCTATGTGCGGTTGACGCGTCGATTATCTTTGCGTTAGGGTTGGTAACAAGCCCGGCAGCTTCTATAGCCGCCTTGTCGGGCAGACAAAGAAAGCTGACGTCCGCAGAGTTTAAACACTCTCTGCGTGCGTCGATATCCTTTCTCTTTTCGTCGGAAAGGGTTATGAGCGAGATATCGTCACGGGCGGAAAGCCTGTCGTAAATCTGCAAACCCGTAGTTCCTTCTTTGCCGTCAATAAATACTTTTATCATTACTTAAGCTTCTTTGCGTCCAAAAGTGCTTTAACCTTGATGGGCAGACCAAACAAGTTAATGAATCCCTGAGAATCCATCTGGTTGTAGCAATCGTCTTCACCGAAGGTTGCAATGTCTTCGCTGTACAACGAATAAGGCGAAGTAATACCTGCGTTCATAACGTTGCCCTTATAAATTCTGAGCTTAACGTCACCCGTAACGGTTTCCTGAGTCTTTGCAACGAAAGCGTCCAAAGCTTCTCTTAAAGGCGTAAACCACTGACCGTCGTAGACCATTTCACCGTATTTGACGGCAATAAGCTGCTTGTAGTGCTGAGTAGCCTTATCAAGGCAAATAGATTCCAAAAGCTCGTGAGCGGTATATAAAATAGTGCCGCCGGGGGTTTCGTATACACCCCTTGACTTCATGCCGACGAGCCTGTTTTCTACCATGTCAACGAGACCAACGCCGTTTGCACCGCCGATTTTGTTTAACGTTTCGATTAATTCGATTGCACCCATCTTCTTTCCGTCGATTGCGGTGGGTACACCCTTTTCAAAATGAATGGTCAGATAGGTTGACTTATCGGGTGCTTTCCAAGGCGAAACGCCGAGCTCGCAAATCTTGTCGTAATCGGGTTCGTTTGCAGGGTTTTCAAGGTCCAAACCTTCGTGCGATAAATGCCAAAGGTTCATATCCTTAGAATAGTTGGTTTCTCTGTTTATCTTCAAGGGAATATTGTGAGCTTCCGCATAGTCGATTTCTTCGTCGCGACTCTTGATATCCCAGATACGCCAAGGAGCAATTATCTTCATTTCGGGTGCGAAGTGCTTAATCGTAAGTTCAAAACGAACCTGGTCGTTACCCTTACCCGTACAGCCGTGGCAAATAGCGTCTGCACCTTCCTTTTTTGCAATCTCAACAATTCTCTTTGCAATTATAGGGCGCGCAAAAGACGTTCCTAAAAGGTATTTATTTTCGTAAACCGCACCTGCCTGCATGGTAGGATAGATATAATCTTCGATAAACTCCTTTCTCAAATCTTCTACGTAGAGTTTGGAAGCGCCCGTCTTTAATGCCTTTTCTTCAAGCCCTTCGAGTTCGCTAGCCTGACCTACGTTTCCGGATACGGCGATAACTTCGCAGTTATCGTAGTTTTCCTTGAGCCAGGGAATGATGATAGACGTATCAAGTCCACCAGAGTATGCAAGTACAACCTTCTTAATTTTCGTTTCCATT
>CAMAHZ010000018.1 GCA_945834965.1 uncultured Clostridia bacterium
CCCGAAATTCTCGCCGCCTGACCGAGCGAACGGGGCTTGACCTTATTCAGCTTTTCTCTCGCTTCAAGCCTTAAGCCTTCGATATGCGCATAGTCGCAATCTTCGGGCAACAGCTTGTCTTCGGCTTTTTTCGCCCTTGCAATCTGCTCGGCATTTCTCTTTAAATACCCTTCGTAGCGCACGTACACTTCGGCGGAATACAACACGTCGGCAGGGTATTCAAGCTTGCCTAAAGCGGCTTGCTGTTCGCTTAAGGGTATTCCGCGCTTAATCATATCGGCGTAGCTCAAAGCGCCTGCCGCCCTGTCAAACCCGAACTTTTTTAAAAGCTCTTCGGTCTTATCGGGCGTGAAAGCCGTTTCGTTAAGCGCATTTACGGCGTTATCGTACGCTTCTTTTCGCTTGAGATAGGTCTGGTATCTCTCTAAGGTTACTAATCCGCAGTCGTAGCCCTTTTGGGTCAGGCGGAAGTCTGCGTTGTCCTGCCTTAGCTCAATGCGATATTCCGCACGCGAAGTCATCATTCGGTAGGGCTCTTCCGTGCCCTTAGTCACTAAATCGTCGATTAAAACGCCTATATACGCTTCGTCCCTGCCTAAGATTAAGGGGGGCATATTGCGCAGTTTTAAGCTTGCGTTCAAGCCTGCGATAAGCCCTTGCGCCGCCGCTTCTTCATAGCCGGACGTGCCGTTAATCTGCCCTGCCGTGTAAAGCCCTTCAACCTTTTTAAACTCAAGGGTGGGGTATACGTCTAAGGTGTCTATGCAGTCGTATTCTATGGCGTAGGCAAAGCGCATGATATCGGCGTTTTCCAAACCTTCTACCGAGCGGTACATCTCTATTTGAATATCGTGGGGAAGGGAAGTGGACATACCCTGTACGTACGCTTCTAAGGTGTTTTCGCCTTCGGGTTCGATAAAGATTTGGTGTCGCTCTTTATCGGCAAACCGCACGACCTTAGTTTCAATGGAAGGGCAATATCTCGGACCCGTGGACTCGATTAAGCCGTTGTATAGGGGCGAGCGGTCTAAATTAGATAAAATAATATCGTGAGTGGTCTTGTTGGTGTAGCCCAAATAGCAGGGCATCTTGTTTTCGGGTTGGCAAGCCGACATAAACGAGAATGCGCCAACGCCTTCTTCGCCGTTTTGTACGGTGAGTTTGGATAAATCAAGCGTGCGGAAGTCCACCCTTGCAGGCGTACCCGTCTTAAAGCGGCGCACGTTAAAGCCGAGTTTAATTAAATTTTCGGTCAAGGCGGTGGCAGGTGCAAACCCGTTAGGTCCGCTTTTTGCCACGACTTCGCCCGTAATGGTCTGCGCGTTTAAATATACGCCCGTCGCAAGTATGGCGGCTTGGCAATGGATAATACCGCCGTAGGTCGTCTTAACGCCGCACACCTTACCGTTTTCAACCAAAATTTCGGCAACTTCGCCTTGAATAATTCTAAGGTTTTCGGTGTGCTCTAATACCGACTTCATTCTCGCGTGGTAGGCGTGCTTATCCGACTGACAGCGCAGCGACTGCACCGCCGCGCCCTTGCCTTCGTTAAGCATTTTAATCTGCAACGCGGTTTGGTCGGCGTTTACGCCCATTTCGCCGCCGAGCGCGTCTATCTCGCGCACAAGGTGACCTTTAGCCGTACCGCCGATGGAAGGGTTGCAAGCCATAAACGCAATGGCGTCTAAGTTTAAAGTTAAAAGGGCACAGCTAACGCCCGTCCTTGCAAGGGCAAGGGCGGCTTCACAGCCTGCGTGCCCTGCCCCTACGACTACAGCGCCGTAAGTGCCCAAATCAAATTCCTTCATATTACTTCTTTAAAATGATATTTTTAATGTCGTCAATCTCTTTTGCAAGCTTGTCGTTGACCATCATAAGCTCGCTGACCTTGTCCCTTGAATAGAGTATGGTGGTGTGGTTTCTGTCGCCGAGCTCTTTGCCTATCGACATAAGGGGAAGGGACAAAAGCTCGCACATAAGGTAACAGCAAACCTGTCTGGGCAGTACGAGTTCCTTTTTCTTGCACTTGCCTATAAGTTCTTCTTTGGTTACGTCGTAAAAACCTACTACGGCGTTTATTATGCTTGCAGGCGTAATTTCTTCCGCACCGCTTTCCGAAACGGCTTCCTTTAATGCGCTTCGAGCAAGGTCAACCGTTATAGGCTCTTCGTGCAGTTTGCTTGCGAATATAACCTTAGTAAGTCTGCCTTCAAGCGTCCTTACGTCGTCGCCCGAATCCTGCGCAAGGAAGGCGAGTACGTCGTCGGGTACTAAGGTGCGCTTTTCAAGGGCTTTAACCTTTAAAATGGCAATCTTAGTCTCGTAGTCGGGCGGAACCATATCCACGACCAAACCGCCCTGGAAACGGGTTTTAAGCCTGTCTTGCAGGGTAGTAAGCTGTTTGGGGTGCTGGTCGCTCGTAATAATTATCTGCTTATTGCGGGAAACGAGCTCGTTAAAGGTATGGAAGAATTCTTCCTGAACGGCGATTTTGCCGATAATAAACTGAATATCGTCGATTATAAGCACGTCTGCGCTGCGGTAGTACTGCCTTAGCTGGTTGCCCTTTTCCCTTGCTTCTACGCCCTTTGCGAGCATTGAGTTAATGAACTCGTTTACGAACTGTTCGCAGGTGACGTAGATGACCTTAGCCGTGGGCTTAACGCTTAAAATATGGTTGGCAATCGCCTGGGTTAAGTGCGTTTTGCCGAGACCCGTACCGCCGTAGATGAAAAGGGGGTTAAAGGTGCCGGCAGGGTCGTCTGCAACGCTTACAGCCGCTTTATAGGCGTAAAGGTTGTTGCCTGCAACGAAGTTTTCAAAGGTGAATTTTTTGTTCAGGTTGCTTACGGGTACGTACGCAGGCGCGCCGTTTGCCGAATCGTATGCGTAGTCGTTACTGCCCTTTACAACCAACTTAAAGTCGGTAACGCCGACGTCCGCCTTTATAATGGCGTCTCGCATTTTATCGGCAAGGTGCTGGGTAATGTGTTGGGCAAAATTTTCCGTAAGCGTTTCAAGCACGATATAACGCCCGTCAATTTCAACGGGAACGAGCTTTTCTATGTACGTGCTGAAGTTGATGGGGGAGATTATCTCTTCCATCTTCTGCTTAATAGGTCTGTAGATAAAATCAAGATTGCTTACGTCTGCCATTTTTGCACCTTTTTTCTTTGAGTTTTTTATAAAAGTGTGGTAAAATAAATAAAACGAATTATTCCCTTAAAAGGGTAATTAACATTATACAACTTTTTTTGCGTTTAACAAAGTGTTTTTAAAATAAAATGTTCATAAAAAATCTGGTTTTGAAAAATTTTAGAAATTATAAGGAAGAGCGGTTTGAGTTTTCGCCCGAGATGAACGTGCTTTACGGCAAGAACGGTCAGGGCAAGACCAACTGTGCGGAAGCCGTTTTCTACCTTTGTACGGGCGCGTCGCCCCGAACGAGGAAGGATAAACAGCTTATTATGCACGGGGAGACTTGCGCCTTTTTTTCAAGCGAAAGCCAGGGCAGGTACGGCAACACGGAAATTTGCGCAACCATAACCGAGAGCGGAAGAGAAGTTAAGTTAAACGGCAATAAAATAACCCGAAACGCCGATATTTTGGGCAATATGTACGCAGTATTCTTTTCTCCGCAGGAATTAAGGCTTATTCAGGACGGACCGGACGAGAGAAGAAGATTTTTAAACGTATCCATTTCACAGCTTTCAAAGGCGTACTTTATCGCCCTTTCACGCTATAACAAGATTTTGGAGCAGCGCAACAACCTGTTAAAGAACAGGGATTTGGATATGGTGTACGACACCTTACCCGTGTGGGATACGCAGCTTTGCAAGTACGCCGCAATTATCGCAAGCAGCAGGGCGGACTATATAGCTAAGCTTGCCCCTGCCGCGTCTCAAGCGCACGCCTATCTGACCGACGGTGCGGAAGAGCTTATAATTTCCCCCGAAAAGAAGTATAAAGGCAGTTTGGAAGAGCTGGAAAAAAGGCTTTTCGACGATTTGGTGTATAACTATGAAAGGGATATCCGTCTCGGCTTTACCGCAAGCGGACCGCATAGGGACGATTTGGATATTACGATAAACGGGATAGACGCCAAAACCTTTGCGTCGCAGGGGCAGACGAGAACGGCGGCGCTCTCAATAAAGCTTGCCGAAGTGGAACTTTTTAAGGACGCCTGCGGCGAACCGCCCGTACTCATTTTGGACGACGTTATGAGCGAGCTGGACTTACCCCGACGCAAAAAGCTCGTGGGTAGGTGCGAAGGGTTGCAGACGATTATCACCTGCACTCACGCAGAGAGAGTGTTATACGGAAGGACGACGAATAAGATTATGATAGATAACGGGGTGATTAAGAGATGATTCGTGCCGATTTGCATATACACACCTATTATTCAGACGGCATGCAATCCCCCGAAAGCGTAATTTTAGCGGCAAAGGGCAGGGGCGTGGACCTTGTTGCCATAACCGACCACGACAACGCCGCAGGCTGTGCGGAAGGCGCGGCTCTCGCCAAAAAGGCAGGCGTGCGCTTTGTGGACGGGGTGGAAGTTTCCGCCTATTCAGGCGATACCAAGGTGCATATGCTGTGCTATTCAATGGACTATTCTTCGCCCGAATATACCGCTTTTGCGGCTAAGCTGTTTTCGGGCGCGGAAGAGCGTACCTTCGACATTTTAAAAAAACTGTCGTCCGTCGGCGTTAACTTAGAGTACGGCGAAGTAATAAGAGAACGCAAGAGCAAGAAGTCGCCCGTTCACGGAATGCATATCGCAAGGGCAGGGGCGAGAAAGGGGTATGCAAGCTCGCCCGTAGATTTCTTCGTTAAGTATCTCAACTACGGCAAGGTCGGCTTTTCCTGCATCTGTCGCCCGACCCCGCAAGAGACGGCTGAAGTTTGCGTAAGGAGCGGCGGCTTTTGCTCGCTTGCGCACCCTGGCAGAATAAGTGCGGACGAAGAGTGGGTTAAGGGGCTTATTACAGGGCTTAAATCCCACGGGCTCGGCGGAATAGAAGCCGTCTATTCGGGGCATACTGATAGACAGACGCAGTACTATAAGGGGCTTGCGCAAAGTCTTTCTCTTTTGGTTACGGGCGGCTCGGATACGCACTACCAGGAAGGCAACCGAAGGATAGGCGACCCCTGTTTCTACCCGTCGGAAGAATTGCTTTGCGCATTAAAAATTAAATGATAAAAAAATTACTTAAATTTACGGTTGAACTTGCCGCGCTCGTACTGCTTACGGGTGCGGCTGTTTTTTGCGGCGGCTTTACTCTGCATCTTCCCAAAGGGGTAAGGGTAAACGGCACGGACGTGGGCGGTCTATCCCGTGACGGGGCAATAGAGCTGTTAAGGCAAACTCAGGTCGAGTATTTATCGGGTAAAGCCCTGCGCATATGCGCCGACGAGCAGGTGTACGAGTATTCCTATCCCGAAATCAATTTTACCGATAATTTCTCGCAGACGGTCAACGGAATAAAGAAGAAGGGGGAATATACTGCCGAAGTAAACTATTATCTGAACGGCGAAAGTCAAATAGCCGACTATATCTGCAGGGCAATCGAAAGGGACGCTAAGGAGCCGTACTGCACCTTTAACCGCGCGGGCGCGCCCTTTACCTACTATAGCGGCGAAAGGGGGTACGTCTGCGACAGGGATAAGCTTGTAAAAGATATACGCCGCTCGCTTGAAGGCGGCTTTGAAGAAGTTAAATTAAGCGTTACCGCCCTTTCCCCTAAGGGCAGTTTAAAGGAAGTTGAGAACAATACGAAAGAGCTGTATTCTTTTACGACCTATTTCGACGGGGCGAACGTAGGCAGGGCGGCGAATATCCGCCTTGCGGCAAGCAAAATAAACGGTACGATTTTGCGTTCGGGCGAAGTCTTTTCCTTTAACGGCACGGTGGGGGCAAGGACGCCCGAAAACGGCTTTAAACAGGCGAAGATTATTCAGGACGGGAAGTACGTCGTCGGCTACGGCGGCGGTGTGTGTCAGGTTTCCACCACGCTCTATAACGCCGCGGCGCTTTCGGGCTTGCAGATATGCGAATACCACCCACACACCTTAAAGGTTTCCTACGTTGCCCCGTCCCGAGACGCTATGGTCAGCGGCAGTTATTACGATTTGCGCTTTAAAAATACGCGGTTGACCCCGATATATATCCGCACCAACTGCACTTTTAACAGTATAACCTGTACCTTGTACGGCAGACCGGACGGGTACGCCTATAGCTTTAACAGTACGGTCACGGGCAAAATTCCAAAGCCCAAAGCGGTGGAAATTTACGGCGAAGAGAACGGGGTTATAAGCTACGGGTGGGAAGGCACGCTAAGCGAAGGTTCGGTTATAAAGACCAAAGACGGCGTAAGCAAGGTCGCCTTATACCGCAAAGACAGCTACGCCCCTGCCGCCGACGTGGTTACAATCAAGCGCAATAGCTTGTTGCCATAGTTTAAGCACGGCTAAAAGCACCTTTCAATAACTTGCGTTTGAAAAAACTTTATGATATAATCATAAAGACACTACTGTCTTTAAAGCGCTAAGGAGATTGAGATGGATAAAATTATTCTCGACGGAATGGGCGGCGATAACGCCCCTGCGGCGGTTGTGGAAGGCGCAACCATTGCATTAAACAGGGATAAAAATCTGTATATAATAATTACGGGCAGAAAGGACGAGATTGAAGCGGAGCTTGCAAAGTATAAGTACGATAAAGACCGCCTTGAGATTATGGACTGCCCCGACGTAATCGGTATGAACGATATACCTACGGTTGCCATAAAGAACAGGCAGACGTCGCTTGCGGCGGCTTACTGGGCGTTAAAAAAGCAGGACGATATCTGCGGTTTGGTTACGGCAGGCTCTACGGGCGCAACGATTGTAGGCGGTCAGCTCATTTTAGGCAGAATTAAAGGCGTAAAGCGCCCTGCTCTCTGCCCCGCAATTCCCAACGTACACGGCGGCACGACCTTACTTTGCGACTGTGGCGCTAACGCAGAATGTAAGCCTATAATGCTCTGTCAGTTTGCCGTACTTGCGTCCGTCTACGCTCAGGCTTGCCTTGGCAAGGAAAACCCCACCGTAGGTCTTTTAAACAACGGCACGGAAGAGCATAAGGGCGACCCTTTGCATCAGGAGACCTATCAATACTTAAAGCAGATGAAGGGCATAAACTTTATAGGCAACGTAGAAGGCAGGGAAATAACTTACTCTAAAGAACCCGTAGACGTAGTCGTATCCGACGGCTTTTCGGGCAACGTGTCCTTAAAGGCGATTGAAGGCTGTGCAAAGATGATTTTAAGCGAGATGAAATCGCAGTTCACTTCGTCCTTACCGTCTCTTATCGGCGCACTCTTTTTAAAGGGCGCAATCAAGAGAATGAAGAAAAATCTCGACTTCAACAGGGTGGGCGGTGCGCTACTTCTCGGACTTAAAAAGGTAGTAGTCAAAACTCACGGCAACTCAACGGCTATAACCGTTGCGGCGGCAATCGAACACGCCTTAACCGTTCACCGCAACAATCTTATTCCTAAGGTGGAAGAGCTGCTTGCTAAAGTCGATTTAGATAATTTAATCCCTGCGGAAGGCGAAAACTCCTGATGGACTTTACAGAAGTTGAACGCTCTTGCGGATATACCTTTAAGGATAAACGCCTTTTAGAAAGGGCGCTTACGCTCTCTTCCTACGACAACGATTTCAACAACGAAAGCTTAGAGTGCTTAGGCGATTCCCTTTTGGGTTTTATCGTTGCGGAGAAGTATTATCTTCAGGGCTTGAACGAAGGCGAGATTACTTTAAAGAAACAGGAATACCTTTCCGACGACGCCTTAAGGGCGGTGTCCGAAAGGCTGGGGTTGCACCTTGCGCTGTTGCACGATAAGGGCGACAACCGCAATAAAAAGGCAATCCCCAGCGCGTACGAAGCGCTTACTGCGGCAATCTATTTAGACGGCGGTATTAAGGCGGCAAAGGAATTTGCCAATGCCACGCTCTCGCCTGCGCCGCACGCTTTCAACTACGTAGGCGCCGTGCAGGAATTTTTGCAGGGCAACGGCGAGCCCCTTCCTAAGTACGTGCAAAAGGATATAGGTACGCCCCGCAAGCCCGTGCAAAGGGTAACGGTTTATTTAAGGGGTAAGGAGTTTTGCGCAGAAGATATAAGCGGCGCTTTGGCAAAGCGTAAGGCGGCAAAGCTCGCCTACGAGTTCTTAACGGGTTCAAGCGATTGACTATTGCGCTTAAAAATGATTTATTCGCCGCGCCTTAAAATGCTTTAATGCGGCGTAAGATAAGGTTTGGAAAAAATATGGTTCAGTTCAAAAAAATTACTTTAATCGGGTTCAAGTCCTTTGCGGATAAGACCGAAATACCGCTCACCGACGGCGTAACCTGTATCGTCGGACCCAACGGGTGCGGCAAGTCCAACGTTGCCGACGCCGTGCGTTGGGTACTCGGCGAGCAGTCCGCAAAGATGATGCGCGGTTCGCAGATGATGGACGTCATTTTCAACGGTACGGAAAAGCGTAAAAAGACTTCTTTTTGCGAAGTAACGCTTACCTTCGACAACACCAACCGTATGTTCAACTACGACGCGGACGAGCTTGAGATGACGAGAAGGCTCTACAGAGACGGTACGAGCGAATACCTTTTAAATCAACAGCCGTCCAGGCTTAAGGACTTGACCGCGCTTCTGCACGGCGCAGGCGCCGCAAAGGAAGGTTATTCCATTATCGGTCAGGGGCGTATTGCACAGATAATGAATTCCAGACCGGAAGAACGCCGTTCTATCTTTGAAGAAGCGACGGGCATAGTCGTATTCAAGGACAGGAAGTTGGACGCGGAGAGAAAGATTGAGTATTCAAGGAACAATCTCTTCGTGTTTGCGCAGAAGATGACCGAAGTCGAGCGTCAGCTCGCACCCCTGCAAAAGGCGGCGGAAAACAAGCGCAAGTACAACGCCTTGTACGAAAAACTGCGTGAAAACGAGATTAATACCTACATATTCCGCCACGACGGCGCCGCAGGCGAGCGTGACAGGATAAACGGAAAGATTAGTAAGATTAAGGAGCAGATTGCGGAAAATTCCAACCGCAACTCGGCTCTTTTAGCCGAATACGAAGAGTGCAGAGATAAGCTCGTCGGGGCAGACGCACTTTTAAAGAAACTCAACGACGACAGGTTGGAATACACCGTCGGGCTTGAAAGAAGCACGGGCGACAGCAAGTTGTTCAAAGAGCGTGCGCAAGCCGTGGGCGAAAAGCTAAGACAGGCGCAGGAAGATTTGGCGTTTTCGGTCAAGCGTATGGGCGACGTGGATAAGGAAACCCGCCGCAGCGAGACTTACGCCGAAAAGAATAAGGAAAGAATTGAAAGACTGCGCGTGCAGTACACCCAACTTCAAAGCGAAATTGCCGCCCTGTCCGAGAGCATTGCAAGCTACGAAATGGCTACGGGCGAGCATAGAAAGCAGGTTTTAGACGCCTTCCGCGACCTATCTCAATTAAAGGAAAACTTAGGCTCGCTCTCGGCAAAGAAAGAATTTATAAACGAACGCCTTGCCGAAATGGATAAGACTATGGATACCCTTCGTACGCAGCATTTGCGCTTAAAGGAAGAGTATGACCAAACGGTAAAAACGCAGGGCGAATTAAACGCGTTTTTAGGCAGCGAAAACGAGCTTGTTGAAAGTGCGGCGGAAGCGGTAAGGGCGGCAAACGAAAAGGTGCAGAGCTTAATCCGCAAGGTGTACGACTGTCAGGCGAGCATCACTTCTTTACAGCAATCGCTTAGGACCTATTCGGCTTTAAAGGACAGGTTCGAAGGCTACGTGTATTCGGTAAGAAGGCTTTTATCCGAAGCGAAGGCGGAGATTGAAAGGGGCAAGACGGGCGACACGCTCTCATCCCACATAATGGGTACGCTTGCGGACGTTATAGCGTGCGGCGAAGGCTACGAAACGGCAATCGAAACGGCGGCAGGCGGCGCAATGCAGAACGTTATAACTTCAACGAGAGAAGACGCACAGTATTTAATTAATTACTTAAAGGCGACTCGCGGTGGTCAGGTGACCTTCCTTCCCCTTGACGCAGTCCGCCCCAAAATGGATTCCCCCCAGCTCAAGTCGGCTTGCGGCGAAAGGGGCGCGATAGGGCTTGCGATTGATTTGGTCAAGTACGATAAGCGTTTTTCAAACGCCGTCGGATTTATCTTAGGTAACACGCTCGTCGTCGATACGATTGACAACGCAACGGTAATTGCAAGGCGCTACCCCCGTGCGTTCAAAATCGTCACCTTAGACGGCGATATAATTGCAAGCTCGGGCTCTATGACGGGCGGTAGCCGCAGGGAAAATTCGGCTAACCTTTTGGCTAACGAGAGAAAGATTAAAGAGATTGAAGACGAAATAGCTTCCGCTAAGGCGACTTTAGCCCGTACCGAAGTTAAGCGTGCGGAAGCGGACGGCGAGCTTGAAAAGGCTAAAAAAGAGCAGGGCGAGCTTGACGACAGCTTGCAGGGTAAGCGCATAGAGCTTGCCGAAGCAAGGCAAAAGCTTTCAAGCCTGACCGTGCAGATTAACGAGCTTGAGAGCGAGTTTTCCGTATACAAGCAGTCTAAAGCAAGCCTTAAAGAAAAGCTTGCCGAGCTCGACAGCGAGTATTCGGTTGCAGGCGAAGGCGCAACTGCGCTTTCAATGCAGTCGGATAAGACTTCGTCCGAAATAGATTCTATGAGCGAGCAGAACGAAAAGACGGTCAAAGAGCGCAACGCAAAGGCTGAAAAGCTGACTGCGATACAGATTGAAATCGCGTCGTTGGAAGCGGCGTTAAAGTCCAACCTTGACGCAATCGAAAAGGCAAAGAAGGAAAGGGAAACGCTGTACGAAAACTACGGCAGGCTCTCCGACCTTATCCCCGTTTTGCAAAAGCAAAGGGACGACTTTATGGAACAGTCCACCCGTGCCGCGCTCACCGACGAAGAAAAGGCAAAGCTCGATTCAATAAACGCCTCTATTTCTCAGGTAGAAAATAACAAAAAGCAGCTCAACCAAAGGGTTGCGGAAATCGACGCGACCCGTGCTACGCTCGCTATGGAAATCGATTCGCTCACGCAAAAATTGCACGCTCAGGAATTGAACCTGCAAAAGGTGGACAGCGACTTGGAATTCTTGCAACAGCGCATACAGGAAGAGTATAACGAGGACTACGAAGGCTGCCTTAAGTATAAGGTGGAAAACTTCGATATAAGCCTTGCTTCTTCCGAAATCATCAACTGCAAACGCCAGATAACCATGCTCGGTGCGGTCAACCCTACGGCTATTGAAGAGTACGAAGAAGTCAGCGAACGCTATAGACATATGACCGAAGAAAAGGAAGATATGGAAAAGGCGTTGGACGACTTAAATAAGGGTTTAGCCGAAATCCGCGACGAAATGCTAAGGATTTTCAACGAAGGCTTTAACCTTATCAACGAAAACTTTAAGCGCACGTTTAAGGAATTATTCGGCGGCGGCAGGGCGGAATTGCAGCTTGACTACACCAACTGCGACGACCCGTTGGAAGCAGGCGTAGAAATTGCCGCTTGTCCCCCGGGCAAAAACCTTGCAAAGATTTCCCTTCTTTCGGGCGGCGAGCAGGCTCTTACGGCTATCGCTATCCTGTTTGCAATCATTCAAATGCGCCCTATGCCCTTCTGTATTCTCGACGAGATTGAAGCGGCTCTCGACGACGCCAACGTAGACAGGTACGCAAACTACTTAAAGAAGTTTGCGCAGAATACTCAGTTTATCGTTATCACCCACCGTAAGCCCACTATGGAAAAGGCAGACGTGCTATTCGGCGTTACTATGGAAGAGAAGGGCGTCTCCAAAATCGTTTCGGTCAAGCTTTCGGAAGTGGAATCAAGGCTGGGCGGCGATACGGTTGCATAACCGCGTGCGGTCGTTTGACCGTGCAAGGTGCGGTTGCTTAAATATTTCGGTTAATTATTTAAAGGAATTTATATGGGCATTTTTTCAAAGATTGCAGGTGCGCTAAAAAAGACTAAGGATAAGCTTTCGGGCGCTTTAAACGCACTTTTCAGCAAGAATAAAATCGGCGACGACTTCTACGACGAGCTTGAAGAAATTCTAATCGGCTCGGACATCTCTATCGGCTGTGCGGAAGAGATTGTCGAAGAGCTTAGGGAAGAAGTCAAAAACGATAAGATTAAGGAAAGGGAGTTCGTCACGGCTTGCCTTAAGGATATCCTGCAGGAAAAGCTTGAAGAAGCCCCCGTGCCGGAGATTAAGTACCCTGCGGTCATTATGCTCGTGGGCGTAAACGGCGTGGGCAAGACGACTACGGTCGGCAAGCTTGCCGCATACTTTTTAAGGCAGGGTAAAAGCGTAACCGTTGCTGCAGCGGATACCTTCCGCGCCGCCGCAAGCGACCAGCTTGCCGTGTGGGCAGACAGGGCAAAGGTTAGGATAGTCAAGCACGAAGAAGGAAGCGACCCTTCTGCGGTGGTCTTTGACGCCGTCTCTTCCGCTAAGGCAAGGGGAACGGACGTGGTTATCGTCGATACTGCCGGCAGACTGCACGTTAAGGCTAACCTTATGGAAGAGCTTAAAAAGATGTCAAGGGTGGTTGCAAGGGAATATCCCGCCGCAAACTTCTACAAATTTCTCGTACTTGACGCAACTACGGGCAATAACGCCTATAATCAGGCGGAAGTGTTCGACAGCGCAGTCGAGTTGGACGGAATAGTGCTAACCAAGTTAGACGGCTCTGCCAAGGGCGGTTTCGTAATTTCTTTATGCGGCGAGCTCGGCATACCCGTCGTGTTTGCAGGCGTTGGCGAAAAGATTGACGATTTAGAGCTGTTCGACCCCGAAGAGTTTATAGATAATATTTTATAAAGTAAAATCTTAATACGGCAAAAAAATCCCGTTAAACCTTAGTGGCTTAACGGGTAATTTTTTTATTCTTCGTTAGTGTTTTCAGACGGTTGCACTTCTTCGCTCTTTAGTTTTTCTTCGCTATCTTCCTGATAGTGTTTAAACAGTACGGTCAGCGCAAAAAACACGACCGCACCTAAAAGAGTGCAAATGCCCCAAACCACGCCTGCGTAAATAAATACGAATACGCAAGCCGCTACGCACAGGGCGGCGATTATGCAACTGATTATTCTCAAAATCTTAAACATAATATAATTATATCCCTTCAGCGCGCAAAAAGCAAACGTTTAAAAGCCGTTGCCGTGGCTGAAACTTCTATTTAAATCGTTCGGCTTAACGGCTTGCGGTTTTACATAATATAATACGCGTACATACGCATATACGCACGCGCGCACGCGTAAGGGCAAAAATGGACTTATGAATATATGCAAAGGTGTGAATATTTAACAAATTATTTAACAAATTAACCATTAAAAACTTTTTTTAAAAAACTTGCGACAAAAATTGACTTTATCTGCAAGGCTTGATATTATATACAAGCTGTCGCAC
>CAMAHZ010000019.1 GCA_945834965.1 uncultured Clostridia bacterium
AGGCTAAATATGGCTTATAGGGGCGGCAACAACGGCGGAATGCAGAATATGATGAAACAGGCGCAGAAGATTCAAGAGCAGATGCAACTTGCGGAGCAGGAATTAGACGAGATGGAAGTGCTCGGCTTTTCAGGCGGCGGCGAAGAAGGGGATGAAACCGTTTGCGTGTATATGAACGGCAAAAAGGTCATAAACGGCATAGAGTTCGGCAGTAAGATTTCCGAAATGGTAGACCTTTCCGACGAAGACGACGTTGAGATGTTGGAAGACCTTATTATGGCGGCAATCAACGACGGATATAAGAAGGCAGACGCCGCATACGACGAAAAGATGGGGCCTTTGGGTGTAAACTCTTCGCTTAAAGGCTTGTTATAATCTATACCTAAGAGGTAATTAATGGACGCATTTATAGAACCTATCGGAAGATTAATAAATGAGTTTACAAAGCTTCCCGGCGTCGGCAAAAAGACGGCGCAGAGATATGCTTATAAAATTATCGATATGTCCGAAGAAGACGCCAAGCTCTTTGCCGAGAGCATTTTAGAGTGCAAAAAAAAGGTACGCTATTGCTCTGTCTGCGGCAACTTTTCAGAAGAAGACACCTGCGAGATATGCAAGCGCAGGGAAAAGTCGGTAATTTGCGTGGTTAAAGAGCCCAAGGACGTGGTTGCGCTTGAAAAACTCCGTGAATACAAGGGCGTGTATCACGTTTTGCACGGCGTCATTTCCCCGATGGACGGCATAGGTCCTAACGATATAAGGATTAAGGAATTGCTTGCAAGGGTGGGCGAAGGCGTATCCGAAGTAATAATTGCCACCAACCCCGACGTGGAAGGCGACGCAACGGCTATGTATATTGCAAAGCTTTTAAAACCGCTCGGCGTAAAGGTAACCAGGCTTGCGCACGGCATACCCATCGGCGGCGAGATTGAGTACACCGACGAAGTTACTCTATCCCGCGCCTTCCTTGAGAGAAAACAAATCTGAGGCGTTATATGAAAATTTCAGTTTTAGGTTGCGGCAGATGGGGCAGTTTTATTGCCTGGTATCAGGCAACCGTTTTAAAAAACGACGTTATACTATACGGCGAAGAGGGAAGGCAGTCCTTTGATATATTAAAAAGAGACGGCAAAAACGAGTACGTCGCTTTGGATAAATCCATAACCTTAGTTTCCGATTTGGGTTACGCACTTGAAAACAGCGACTATATAATCATTTCCATAAGCTCGCAGTCTTTGCGTGAATTTATGGAAAAGGTTATAGAATATCCCGTGCAGGATAAGACATTTATTCTGTGTATGAAGGGGTTAGAAGTTACGACGGGCAAACGCCTTTCTCAGGTTATGATTGAGAGCGGTATATCGCCTGAAAGGGTTGCCGTTTGGGTAGGACCCGGGCACATTCAGTCCTTTATTGCCGGCGTCCCTAACTGTATGGTTATCGACAGCGAAAACGAGCAGTTAAAAAAATATCTTGCCGAACAATTCAGCTCTAACCTTATACGCTTTTATTACGGCGACGATTTAATCGGAACGGAAGTCGGCGCGGCGGCAAAGAACGTCTTGGGCATTGCCGCAGGGCTTTTGGACGGAACGGGCTATACCACGCTTAAAGGTCCTTTAATGGCAAGGGGTGCGTTTGAAGTCGCAAGGCTTATAAAAGCTATGGGCGGCAATACGACGTCTGCCTACGGGCTTGCGCATTTAGGCGATTACGAAACGACGCTCTTTTCACCCTATTCCCATAACAGGGCGTACGGCGAAATGCTTGCAAAAGGCAAAAAGTTTGAAAAGCTTGCAGAAGGCGTAATGACTTCCAAGGCTATGGTGCTTTTGGGCGAACAGCTTAAAGTCGACCTTCCCATAACCCGTGCCGTGTACGAGATATGTTTTAACTCTCACGGGTTTAACGAGAACGGCTCGCTCGATAGTATGGATATAATCTTACAGCTTTTCGACAGAAAGATTAAACCTGAGTTTTACGATTAATTATTTTACTAACACTAATTTAGATTTTAAACTTTATTCAAAAAAAGGAAGATATATGTTAAGAAACGATTTAAGAAACGTTGCAATTATTGCACACGTAGACCACGGCAAAACGACGCTTGTAGACGCAATGTTAAAGCAAAGCCACACCTTCCGCGAAAATCAAGCGGTTGAAGAAAGGGTAATGGACTCAGGCGATATCGAAAGAGAAAGGGGTATAACCATTCTCGCAAAGAACACTTCGTTGCACTACAACGGCGTAAAAATTAACGTGGTTGACACCCCGGGTCACGCAGACTTTTCGGGCGAAGTTGAAAGAGTTATGATGATGGTTAACGGCGTTTTGGTGCTTGTGGACGCGGCTGAAGGTCCTATGCCTCAAACCCGTTTCGTCGTGCAAAAGGCTCTCGAAATGGGGCATAGACTCATTATCGTAGTTAACAAAATCGACCGTCCCGATGCCCGTTTAAACGAAGTGCAGGACGAGATTTTAGAGCTTTTGTTGGAGCTTGACGCTTCCGACGAGCAGTTGGATTCCCCCGTCGTATGGTGTTCGGGAAGAGACGGCACGGCAACTTTGGATTTAAACACCCCCGGTAAGGACTTGACCCCGCTTTTTGAGACCATTTTAAACCACATTAAACCTATGGAAGTCGATACCGAAGGCGAAACGCAGCTTCTGTGCTCGTCAATCGACTATAACGAGTACGTCGGCAGAATAGGTATCGGGCGTATCGAAAGGGGGTCGGTTAAAGCAGGTTCTGCCGTTATGGTGACTAACTATAATAACCCCGGCTTTAAACAGCAGGGTAAAATCGTCAATCTATATCAGATTGAAGGTCTTGAAAGAGTACCCGTTGAAGAAGCTAAGGCAGGCGATATCGTATGTTTTAGCGGACTTGAAAAGATTAACATCGGCGACACGGTCTGCTCGCTTACCTGTCCCGAACCCCATAAGTTTGTAAAGATTACCGAACCCACGGTAGAAATGACTTTCTCGGTAAACGATTCGCCGTTTGCGGGCAAGGAAGGTAAGTTCGTCACCACCCGTCACTTAAGGGACAGGCTGTTTAAAGAGCTTCTTCGCGACGTATCCTTAAGAGTCGAAGAAACGGGCTCGGCAGATTCCTACCGAGTTTGCGGCAGGGGCGAAATGCACCTTTCGATTCTTATCGAAGAGATGCGCCGCGACGGTTACGAGTTTCAGGTTTCAACGCCTAAGGTTATGTACAAGACAATCGACGGCGTTAAGTGCGAGCCCGTTGAAAGACTTATCGTGGACGTGCCCGACGACGCTACAGGCGCGGTATTCCAGAGCATGGGCAACCGCAAGGGCGAGCTGTTGCATATGTCTGCAATCGGCACTCGTACCCGTTTGGAATTCTTAATTCCAGCAAGGGGCTTGTTCGGCTATAAATCGGAATTCTTAACTTCGACCAAGGGCGAAGGTATTATGAGCAGCGTGTTCTACGAATACCAGCCGTACAAGGGCGATTTAAGCAGGCGTAACACGGGTTCGCTCGTTGCGTTTGAAACGGGCGACGCTGTAACGTACGGACTTTTCAACGCACAGGGCAGGGGCACTCTCTTTATCGGCGCAGGTACGCCCGTTTACGAAGGTATGGTCATCGGCGAAAGCCCCAAATCCGACGATATAAACGTAAACGTCTGCAAGACTAAACACCTTACCAACACCCGTTCATCGTCGTCTGACGACGCCTTAAGGCTTATCACCCCTAAGCGTATGAGTTTGGAAGAGTGCCTTGAGTTTATCGCCGACGACGAACTCTTGGAAATCACCCCCAAAAATATCCGTATTCGCAAGAGAATACTCGACAGCGAACTTAGGGCAAAGGCAAACGCAAAGCTTAAAAAAGGCATAGAGTAAGTTATGGCGACTGACTTAAGCTACGTTCAATTTGTGTGCGAATGCCTTAAGGGAGAAAGCCCCGAATACAAAAAGATGTTCGGCGAGTATATGGTGTATTTAGACGGCAAGCCCGTTTTGTTGGTGTGCGACAACACGGTTTTCGTTAAAAAGCATGCAAAGCTTTCCGACCTGTTGCGTGACGCCGACTGCGGATATCCCTACGACGGCGCAAAGGAACACTATATTTTAGACGTAGAAAACGAAGAGTTGACTCAAGAAGTTATTCACATTTTAAAGGAAGTCACGCCGCTGCCCAAAAAAAGGAAATGAAATTAATGCAGAATTATACCGTTAAACACAATAGATTAACCGCCGAAGAGTTCATAGAACTCTGGCCAACAGGTTGGGGTAATCCGCCGTCATTACCGCAAACTGAGCTTGCAATGCAAAACTCACTATTCCGCGTTTCCGTCTACGACGGCGAAAGGGTGGTTGCAATGGCAAGGCTTATAGGCGACTTAGGGCTTTGCTACTATATCAAAGACGTAGTGGTAAGACCCGAATATCAAAAGATGGGCTTAGGTAAACTGCTTATAAACCAAATTATTAATTTTGTAAAAACTAAAGCTGTAAAAGGCACTTCCGTCTTTATTGAATTGTGTTCAAGACCCGATAAAGTAGGCTTTTACAAAAAACTCGGCTTAAGCGAAAACGACGGTCAGAGTATGAAATTACGAATTAAAGCTGAGTAATCATAATTCATATATATAATTTTCACCGCATAGAATAGTAAAAAAATCAAGGCGGTGAAGATATGGAACAGGCAGAAGGGCACGTCCTTACAATCGAAAACAGAAAAAGGGTTACGGCAACGCAGATAGAGTCGGTAAACTCTTTTTCTTCGTCGCAGATAGTTTTGCAGTATCAGGGCGGAAAGATAGTAGTTGGCGGAAGCGATATGAAGATTACCGCCTTTTCCAAATCAAGCGGACAGTTTACTGCGCAGGGCACGATAGACGGCGTTAAGTATTCTCACGCAAGTTCCGGCATAAAAGGCTTATTCAAATAATGCAGGCGTTCATATTATTAACCTGCATACTCTGCGGAGTGGCGAGCGGCGTTTTGTACGACGTTTTGTATATTGCCCGTACGATAGTCTGCGGCGTGGATAAGCAAAAGTACACGGTAAAGGATAAAATTTTTACGTTTTTTTGCGACCTGATTTACTTTGCGGTGTTTGCGTTAGCGTTCGTCTATATGTGTGTTTGCTTTGATTTTTACACGCTAAGGCTGTTTATGTTGATAGGTGCGGCGTTAGGAGTACTTATTTATTTAAAAAGTTTGCATTTATGTATTGATTTTTTAATAAAAAGAGTGTATAATAGTATAAACAAAAGTATATGGGGTAAAAAAGGTAGCTATGAAGGACGAAAAGCGCAACAAAATAGCCGTAGCAATAACCGTTAATATGGTATTGCTCGTATTCATTTTGGTTGCCATTATTATTGCCCAAATAGTTCAAATTTCTGTGCTCAGCCGTCGCAAGCAGGAGTTACAGGAGACTTATGCTATTTTACAGGTTGAAAAGGAAAACGCTGAAACGATAGAACAAAAGCTCGACGTGGACGAAAAGTTTAAAAAATGGCTTTTGGAATACATTAACGTCTACGGCGATGAAGACCCTTTAAACGTACTTCCCGACGGCGTAGTAATCAAATGAAATTAGGTGTTATAGATATCGGTTCAAATTCCGTTCGCCTTATGTTATGGGCGGACGGAAAAACTTTATATAAAAAACTGCAAACGACTCGTTTAGGCGACGGGCTTTCGTTCTCGACCAAGCTTAAGGAAGAAGCAATTAAAAGGACGGTTTGTGCCGTTGCCGACTTTAAACGGCAGGCGGAAGAAGACGGTGCTGACGCCGTTTACGCCTATGCGACCGCCGCCGTCCGTTCTTCCGAAAACGGTGGTGATTTCGTGTCCGCAGTATTCAATAACTGCGGCATAGTAGTGGACGTATTGAGCGGCGAGCAGGAAGCCGCCGTGTCCTTAGCAGGCGCTTTAGGCGGTGGTGACGGCGGTATAATCGACGTGGGCGGCGCAAGCACGGAAGTAACCGTCCGCTCGGGCGGCAAGGTCGTATATTCCCACAGCGCAAACGTAGGTACCGTCCGCATACTCGACGCGGCAGGGCGCAACCTTGAAAAGATTAAAGAGTTCGTTTCGGGCAAAATAAAAGAGTACGGTGAAGAGAAATTTCCTGCCGTTAAATTTTATGCGGTTGGCGGTACGGCTTCGCGTTTAGGTGCGGTCAAGCACGGTTTAACGGAGTATCAGCCGCAGATAATTAACGGAACTATCCTTTTGGCGAGTGAAATTCACGGCTTTGCAAAAAAACTTACGACCTTACCCGTTGAAGAGATTAAGCGCACGACTATATGCCAAAACTCGGCAGACTTAATAGGCGGCGGTGCGGAATTGCTCGCTATGGTTATGGACAAGTTCGGAATCGAGAGTATAACAGTATCCGAAAGCGACAACTTGGAAGGATACTTAGCCGAAAAAATTTTAAAGCAATAAAAGCCGTATAACACGGCGATTTACGTTTTAGGGGAATAATGATGAAAAACAAATTAGTGACCGCAATTGCCGCAACTCTTGCAATTTTATTTGCGGCGGCAGGCGGCTACGTCTTTTGTACGCAATCGAATATAGAAGCCGAGCTGTACACGATAATACCCGTCTATCTCGTGTCGTTGATGCTCGGTGCGCTCGTTGAAGATATAATTCACGAAGGTGCGCATTTTTTGGTGGGGGCAATTTGCCAAATGGGTGTAAAAGCCCCTAAAATACGGCTATTTAAAAGCTCGTCAATCGAGCTGTGCCCTAAGGGTGTAAAGTGTATAAAAGCCCGTTTCCTTGCAACGGTAGTGGCAGGATTAGTGTTCGACGTCTTGCTCGTTGTGCTCGGTGTTATCGCCTTTGCCGTGCCGTCCGTGCCTGCAATCGCAGGCTTTGCCGCACCGTATGCACTCTATTCGCTCATTATAAACGGCGTGCCGCTTGAGTACGGCACGGGTAAAACCGACGCCTTAGTTGCATTAGAAGTTATTAAAAACGAACCTACTGCACAGGTTTTACTAAATATCTTGAAAATTCAAGGGCACTTGCGTAGCGGCGTATTTTTAAAGGATATCGACGAAGGATTGTTTTTGGACGTGCCGCAGTTGCCTGAAGATGATTTAAATTTTATAATTTTAACTCAACTTCGCTACGAGTATTATCTTGCAAAAAACAACGACAGCGAAGCGTATAAGTACTTTATGCGTTATCAACAGCTTATCGAGTACCTTCCGTCAGGATATAAAACGGGCAAAGATAGAACTAAATAGAATTAAATAAGGCTTGCGTAAAAACCGCAAGCCCTATTTTTTTATCCATAATTCTATTTTAGCTTATCCTTAGAAGTCTTGAAAAGCAGTTCGGGCAGACGCCGCGATTAGATTTATAACAGTCTTTACAGACGTGGTTTCCGCACCCTTCGCACTCAAAAATTTCACCGTTGCAACTCTCAAAAAATTCAATACTTTTTCCGCACTTTCTCATAAAAATATTGTGCTTTAAAAGTGCTTTTTTATGCTTATTTTTTCAACTATTTTATTCCAAACAATTGCCTAACTTCTAATAATATGGTATAATTATATAAAGATTTTTAACGAGGTGAAATTATGCCCGAAAAAGTACACTCAGATTACGATGCGAACAGTTTAAAGGCGTTAAAGGGATTAGAGCCCGTAAGGGAACACCCCGGTATGTATATCGGACCTACCGACGAAAAAGGTCTGCATACTCTCGTGCGCGAAGTAATCGACAACTCTATTGACGAAGCCCTTGCAGGCTATTGCGACAGGATTGACGTAATTGTATCCAAGGAAGGTTTTTGTACCGTTGCCGACAACGGCAGGGGTATCCCCACGGGTATAAACGAAGAAGAAGGTATTTCGGGCGTAGAGCTTGCGCTCACAAATCTCAACGCAGGCGGTAAGTTTGGCGGCGGCAACAAGGCAGGCGGCTATAAAATTTCGTCCGGTCTGCACGGCGTCGGTGTTTCGTGCGTAAACGCGCTTTCCGATACGCTGATTGCTGAAGTGTGCCAAAGGGGGCACAAGTTCCGTCAGGTATATCATTGCGGCGTGCCCGAAGCGCCTTTGGCAATAATAGGTGATACCGAAGAGACGGGTACTTCAATCTGTTTCCATCCCGACCCTACTATGTTCGAGACGGTGGATTTTAACTACGATACGCTTAAAACGCTTTTAAGAGAGCTTTCCTACCTTAACAAGGGGCTTACGCTCACCTTAACCGATTACCGCGGTGAAAACGTAAGAAGCGATACCTTCTGCTATGAGGGCGGCGTAGTACATTTCATTTCGGACATCAACGAAGGTAAAAACGTTCTGTTCGCGTCCCCCGTGTATTTTGAAGCAAGCGAAGGCGACGACAAGTTTTTGGAAGTTGCTATTCAGTATAACGACAGCTACGTAGAGCAGATTTTCCCCTTCTCAAACAATATACGTCAGCCCGACGGTGGCACTCACTTAGACGGGTTTAAAGCCGCGTTGACCAAGGTTATAAACGACGCTGGTCATAGGCTTAACGTTTTAAAAGATTCCGAAAAGCTTTCAGGTGAAGACGTAAGGGAAGGTATTACGGCTGTCGTATCCGTAAAGATTGCAGACGCACAGTACGAAAGCCAGACAAAGAGCAAGCTCTGCTCGACCTACGTAAGGGGTTTCGTGCAGAAGGCTGTAACCGACAAGTTCGGCACCTATCTTGAAGAGCACCCCGCCGAAGCGAGAGAGCTTATTATGCGCTGTATAACCGCGCAAAGGGCGAGAGACGCCGCAAGGCTTGCAAGGGAAGAGACAAGGCGTAAAGGCGTTTTGGAATCGACCAAGCTTCCCGGCAAGCTTGCCGATTGTTCGGATAAACGCCCCGAGCTGTGCGAAATCTATATCGTCGAAGGCGACTCTGCAGGCGGCACGGCAAAGCAAGGGCGCGACAGGCGTTTCCAAGCAATTTTACCCCTTCGCGGTAAGATTTTGAACGTTGAAAAAGTGCGTATCAACCGCGTACTTGAAAACGAAGAAATCAAGTCTATGATAACTGCTTTCGGTTGCGGTATTCAGGAAAACTTCGACGAGAGCAAACTTCGCTACGACAGAATTATAATTATGACCGACGCCGACGTAGACGGCTCGCACATAAGAATTTTACTATTAACTTTCTTCTTCCGCTATATGAGACCGTTGGTTGAAAACGGCCACGTATATTCGGCGTTGCCCCCGTTATATAAAGTTTCGGGCAAGGGCATAGAAGATACCTATCTTTTCGACGACCAGGCGCTTGAACAGTTCAGGGCAGAACACCCCGACGGCAAGTTTGAGTTGCAGCGTTATAAGGGTCTTGGCGAAATGAACAAGGAGCAGCTTTGGGAAACGACTATGGACCCTTCAAAGCGTACCTTGGTTAGGGTTAAGGTAGAAGACGCGGTTGAAGCGGACAAGATGTTTGCTCTTTTAATGGGTGAACAACCCGAACTCCGCAGGCAGTTCATAGAAGAGAATGCAAAGCTCGTAGAGGAGCTGGACGTATAATGGCAACCCTTAAATCAAGAAAAAGCATAAAGGAGTACGGAAATGGCTAAAAGAATAACCAGCCCCGAGCTGACGGAAGAATTTGCAAAAACCCTTGCAATGACCAAAATGTTAGAGGTTGAAGTAGATGAAGAGCTTAAAAAATCGTTCATAGCGTACGCTATGGCTGTAAACGTTTCGCGTGCGATACCCGACATAAGGGACGGACTTAAGCCCGTACACCGCAGAATAATGTACTCAATGCACGATTTGGGCTTGTATAACGATAAGGCGTTCAGAAAGTGCGCCCGTATCGTCGGTGATTGCCTTGGTAAATACCACCCTCACGGCGACATCTCGGTTTACGACGCGTTGGTCAGGCTTGCGCAGGACTTTACGATTAATATGCCGTTGGTCGAAGGACACGGTAACTTCGGTTCTGTCGACGGCGACCCTGCGGCGGCAATGAGATATACCGAAGCAAGGCTCTCTAAAATTGCGTCCGAAATGCTCAGGGACTTAGATAAAGAGACCGTTGACTTCTATCCCACGTTCGACGACACGGGTATGCAGCCCACGGTTTTGCCCTGCCGTTTCCCTAATATGCTCGTAAACGGTTCGGACGGTATAGCCGTAGGTATGGCTACCAACATACCGCCCCACAACTTAGGCGAAGTTATAGACGGCGTCTGTGCAATGATAGACAACCCCGATATAACCATTGACGAGCTTATGCAGTATATTCCCGCTCCCGACTTCCCTACGGGCGCGCTCATTATGGGTAGGAGCGGTATAAGAAAGGCGTATCAAACGGGTAGGGGCAGTATTATTATCCGTTCCCGTTGCGAAATAGAAGATTATCAAAGCGGCAACACGACCCGTCAAAGAATAATCGTATCCGAAATTCCCTATCAGGTCAACAAGGCAAAACTCGTTGAGACGATGGCGGACCTTGTTAAGGATAAGAAAATCGAAGGTATTTCGGATATAAGAGAAGAATCCGACCGCGACGGTATGCGTATTGTAATTGAAATTAAAAAGGACGCAAACGCGCAGGTCGTACTCAACCTTTTATATAAGCACACAAATTTGCAGATTTCCGACGGCATTATAATGCTTGCGCTCGTAGACGGTGCGCCTAAAATCTGTACGCTTAAGGATTTCATCTATTATTACTTAGAGCACCAGAAGGAAGTTATCCGCCGCAGAACCAAGTACGATTTGGCTAAGTGCGAAGAAAGAGCGCACATCTTAAAGGGCTTAGTAATTGCTCAGGCGTCTATTGACGAAGTTGTAGAAGTCTGCCGTAACGCCGTTGATAAGAGCGACTGCGTTTCAAAGCTTACCGCAAACTTTGCACTTGACGAAAAGCAGGCGACTGCCGTTGCCGAGTTAAGGCTGTATAGAATATCTCACCTTGAAGTTGATAAAATTACCAACGAGTTGAACGAGCTTGAAAACTCTATTGCAGACTTTAAGGATATTCTCGCCAACGAAAGCAGAGTGCTTGAAGTTATCAAGACCGACTTGCTTGAAATTAAGCGTAAATACCCCACCGAAAGAAAGACGGAAATTGCGCTTGACTACGGCGATATCGACGACGAAGATTTAATCCCCGTAGAAGACGTGGTAATATCAATAACCCACAGCGGTTACGTTAAGAGATTGCCCGTAACCGAATATAAGGCGCAAAACCGCGGCGGTATGGGTATAACCGCACATAAGCCTAAGGACGAAGACTTTGTCGAGAATATGTTCGTTTGCTCGACTCACGACGATATCCTGCTCTTTACAAATCTCGGCAGGGTATATTCGGTTAAGGCTTACCGCATACCTGAAGCTGCAAGGGCTTCAAGGGGCAGGGCAATCGTAAATATCATTCAGATTGACCAGGACGAAAAGGTAGAAACGGTAATTCCTTTCAACAAGGAAAAGCAGTTTATTTGCTTTGCCACGATGAACGGTATGATTAAAAAGACCGAAATTTCGCAGTTTGAAAGCATTAACCGCAACGGTAAGATTGCAATAAGGCTCAACGAAGGCGACAGGCTTATATCCGTTCAGTACTGCTCTGAAGGCGACGAAATTATGGTCGCAAGCTCTTTTGGTAAGTGCATAACCTTTGCTCAGGAGAACGTAAGGTCGATGGGTAGGGATACCGCAGGCGTTAAGGCAATGAAACTTGCAGAAACGGATAAGCTCGTTGATATGCTCGTTATGGACAGAGATAAGGACGTCTTAACCGTAAGCGCCAACGGCTACGGTAAGCGCTGTGCAAGCGAAAACTTCCGCGCTCAAGGCAGAGCGGGTAAGGGTATTAAAATCGGTACGTTCAACGAAGTTACGGGTAGCTTAGTTGCAATTAAGCAGGTAAATGCAGAGACCGACGACATTATGATTATTTCGGACGGCGGCACGATTATAAGAATGCACTGCGACACTATATCAAAGATAGGCAGGGCGTCTAAGGGCGTAAGATTGATGCGCCTTAAGGACGGTGCAGTCGCAACCGTAGCCTTGACCGAGCGTGATAACGAAGCTGAAGCCGAAGTGCCTGAAGAGACTGCGGCAGACGTTACCGACGATACGGAAGTCAACGACGGCGAAGAATAATATCTTTCACAATAAAATAAGAAATAATCCCTGTCGGCAAAAGAGCAAACCGACGGGGATTAATAATATATTAAGCCAACGAAAAAAACTATTGCAAATATTATTACGTTTATTCGCATAGTATGTAGCGTTTTTCTACTGTTCGCGCCGATTTATTCAGCATGGTTTTACGTGTTGTACGTTGCGGCGGGCGTGAGCGATATGCTGGACGGATTTGTAGCAAGAAAAACGCATACAACTTCGGAATTCGGGGCATTGCTCGACAGTATAGCAGACGTTATTTTCGTTACCGTTTGCCTATTCAAAATTTTGCCAACTTTGCAAATACGGCTTTGGCTATGGGGTTGGATAGCATTTATTGCAACGGTAAAAATAATTAATTACGCGTCGGGGTTTATATTAAAAAGAAAACTAATAATGCCCCATACGGCGGCAAATAAAATTACGGGACTATATCTTTTTATTGCACCGCTAATTATATCATTTGTAAAATTTGATTATCTCGCCGTTATGTTGTGTTTAATTGCAACTTACGCCGTTATCCAAGAAGGTTATTATCTTATTAAAAATTCACTAATGTTAGGTGTTCGTGGGGAATTTGCGGGTAGGTAGGTTTTAACTGCCTACCCGTTTTTCGTTCCCGCACGGTTTTAGTGCATTTTAATATGCGCTATACTGCGGTAAGTTGATTGCGCCTACGAACTTATAGATGATTTCGACTTCCTGCATTTTTCTGCCATCGTATTTCTCGGTTTCGCCGATATAAATCTTTTCGATGAAACTGTTGAGAATTTCGGGCGTCAACTCTTCGATTTTCGTGTAACTCTTTACAACTTTCAGAAACTTCGAGAGTCTTTCTTCGTCCTGCAAGGACGCGGATAAAGCGTTTTGCAATTCTTGAATTCTTGTTTTCAGGTCGACGCCTTCGTTCTCGTAAGATTTTGCAAGAAAGTCAAATCGTTCGTCGGTGATTTTGCCGTTTACGTTATCTTCGTACAGTTTACGGATAATTCTGCCGATTTCTTCTTGCCGTTCGCTTAGCCGTTTCAACTCGGTTTTCGTTTTAGATTGAAACTTTTCCGTTTCTTTTTTAGAGCCCGACA
>CAMAHZ010000020.1 GCA_945834965.1 uncultured Clostridia bacterium
TTGAAAACCGTCGTGCTGAGAGGCACCGGGGGTTCGAATCCCTCTCTCTCCGCAATCAAGCTTGAAAATCAAGCATTTACAAATTAAGTACCCGAAAAAGTACCCGAAAACGGCTTTTTCGGGGCTTTTTTTACACTCTTTCCGCTTTCCGGTCGATGTCTCTTCCTACCCAAATAAGTACGACTGCGAAAACTAAACCTAATATAAGCCAAACGTACCATTTGCTTTTTCCTGTTGTCTCTGTGCTTTTGGTTTTTTCCCTTGTCTTTATATTGGTATTCGTTTTCTTGGTTGCCGTTACCTTCGTGTCCGCGCTGCTGGTGGTTTCCTGTTCTTTGGTCTGCTGGGTCTGCCTGTCCGCGTTGATGGTAATAGTTCCCTTACGGCGTTTCTTTACGCTGCCAGCGTTAGGGGGTTTGTCTGCGTCTTCGCTGGTACGCATAAAATTCCCGTCTTTCTGCGCATAATTTTCGCCTGTAGTTGTGTCGTTCGCGGCTGGGTAGTATTCCCATTCCTCAAACTCTATAACTACGTTCTTCTGTTCGCTGGTTGCCAAAGATTCGCTAATCTTGTCGGCTGTCGCCTTCTGTTCGCTTCTGCTGGAGTCCGTTACGGCTGTCTGCCGTAGTTCCTGCTTCGTGTCCGTCTTAAGGGTTGCCCGGCTGGTTTTGCAACCGAGCAGCCCTGTAAGAATGAAGGTAAGAAGCAAAGCTAATAAAACTTTCTTCATACGTCTTGGAATGTTTGTACGGCGTTCTTACTCCTGTTCAAAGTAAGGCTACCGTAGTTAATACAATTAAGTCGGCGCATCCAGCCTTTCTCAAAGACTTTTTGCGAAGGTCTGCGCTTGATGATGCCTTGAATGAAGGCTACACGCGCTTTCTTTATCTCTGCGAACAGCTGGCGCGGTTCTCTCGCGTTCAACGCTACAAGCGTCTTCGCGCCTACAATGCCGTCCGCTGTCACTCCCAGCAGCTTCTGAACGCCTGTAATACCGTTCTTTCCGCTGCCCCATACCCAATCGACGCAAATGTTAGCGACGCTCTGGCTTTTTATTTGGTCGGCTTTCCACCTATCCCAAAAGTGGGGCTTCATAACGACGTTTACCGCGTCTTCGTCCGTAATCAGCTTAAGGTCTGTTACGTCTATATCGCCGTCGCCGTCCTTGTCGTAGCCCTGCGCCTTCCACGTTGCAATAGTTACGCCCTTGTTGGTTGCGCTGCCCCTGTCTGCCGGGTGGTTTCCGTAACCGCCTTCCCAGCTAAGTATGAACGGGGCTAAAATTTTAATGTTTGCCATCGTCTCGATCCTTTCCTGTTAAGTTCTGTAGGTCGTCTTCGCTTATATCCAAATGCCGTGCGGCTTTGTTTACTAATACCTTTTGCAGAACCTTTGCCCAGCCAGCTTCGTTGCAACTGCTTTCGTTTTCCAAAATGCTAAGAAGCTGAACCAAACAAAAACCGCCGCTTATAAAGTTGGCTAAGTATAGTTCCGCAAACGGGTACATGTATGTATCAATAAGCCACCCTAAGACGGTGCAAGCGTAAACGACGCAAAGGGTGTAAAACATGCGCCGCGCGTAGCTGCTCCTTACCTTGCCGTCGTCCGTCTTTGCTTTTGGGTTAAGCTTCTTTACTCGCTTTCCCAATCGGTACGCCGTGAAGCAATCTACAAGAATGGCGAACAGGCAAATACCAGCAAACGGTACGGTAGGCTCTAAAAGCCCCCAAGCCGCGCCAATAAGGAAAAGCAATAAACGCGAACCGTAGGAAAACAGCCCTTCAAAGAAGGCTTTTAAGTAATCAAACATACGCGCCCCCTTTCTACTCTGCTGCTTCCTCTACGATGCAGATGTCTGCCTTAACCATAGCCTTTGTAGCGGCTACGAAAGTAAGGTAGTCCTTATAAGCCTGTTTTGCTTCCTGCTTTTTGGTCGTGTCTGTAATCACGCCCAAAACGCCAGCGTTGTACTCGTTGATGATGGCGAACTCCTGCGTTTCGTCCAGCTTCTCACGAATGACGGCTTTAACCAGCTTTTCGTAGGTTGGCTTATCCCACACTTTAACCGTGTCGTAGTCGTAAACGGTCTTTATTTCCCCTGTTTCGGGGTCTGTCTCTTGGCGTTCCACGATGTTATAGTTGTAGTGGTATGCGCCGTTACCCAGCTGCTGAATAACTGCCGGGCGAATGTCTGAACTTGATTTCATAAGGATGAATTTTTACGTTTAACTTGTTAATAAAATAATCGCTGTCGCTGTACTTGCACCAGCCCCACCATGACGCTATCGCCTGTTTGAAGTCCTTTGCGTCGATCGGGTTCTTACGCTTCAAAAGCTGTGCGCACTTCCTGCAAAGGTTTTGCTTAATACGCTTTCTTAGCCGTGTTTCGTTAATGTAGAATACAAAGCCTAAGAAGTCAATACCGCGCCCGTGTCTGTCGCGGTGGTCTTTACCTACGGGGAATATCTGCTTATTGTCCTTAACCTGCAGCTTCGTTTCCTCTGCTATATAGGTTTCAAACTCTGCAAGAAGTCCGCGTAGTACCTTCTTATCGCTGTGTAATACTACGATATCGTCTGCGTAACGGAAGTAGTACCTAACTTTCTTAACCTCTTTAACCCAATGGTCGAAGTAGGTAAGCATCAGGTTCGCTAAATACTGACTAAGGTAGTTTCCAATCGGCAAACCTTCCGCGCTGTCTATTATCTCGTCCAATAGCTTCAAGAGCCGTGTATCTTTCAGCTTCCGCCGTACAATAGACTTTAATACGTCGTGGTTTACGGAAGGGTAGAACTTCCTTATATCAATCTTTAGGCAATAAGTACAGCCCTGCTTATCCTTGTCTATTACGTGCCTTAGCTTCTTAGCCGCCGCGTGAATACCTCTTTTCTTGATACAGCTGTAGGTGTCCGCCGTGAAAACCGAAAGCCATATAGGTTCTAAGACGTTCATAACTGCGTGGTGTACTATCCTGTCCGGGTAGTACGGAAGTCGGAATATAATTCTTTCCTTCGGCTCGTAAATTGTAAAGGTGCTGTATTCCGAAGTCCTGTAAGTTCCTGCTTTCAGTGCTTCGTGTAAAGCTAATAGGTTGGCTTCCCTGTTACGGTCGTGTAACTTCACGCCGTAGGTCTTAAGCTTGCCCTTACGGGCTTTCTCGTCCGCAAGCTGCAAGTTCTCAAGACTTATAATTTTGTCGTATAGGTTGCCTATTCGCTTCATATTTGCTTTGCTGATTTAGTGGTCTTCTTCGGGTTGCCCCTACCAAAGCCCGTTAAATAACAATGTTTTTCGCCTTCAATGTCGGCGCGGTCTTTGTTCTTTTATTCTGTTCCTTTTATAATCAGTAATGGCGAGAACCGATATTCGTATTCGTATTCGAGGGGGTGTTATTCGTATTCGCATACGCAAGCCCGGCATTCGCGCTGTTATTCGCATTACCGCCGAAATACACGCCCTTAGAACAAACAACCGTATATTATTCCTTACTCAAAGTAGTAGCGCGTTCCGCTGGCTCTCATCGTTACCAATCTTGGGAATTTGTTACGCTTCTTTATCTCTTTAAGTACGTACTTTATTTCCGTGCTGTTCGTGAAGAATTTTTCTTCTTTGTCGTGTCCGCTTGGCGGCTCTTCATGCTTTATCTTCACTAAGAACCGTTCGTTTCCGAACTTCGTCTTTACGTTTTCGATGTAGTCGCAAACCCAAAACTTAAGGTTCGTTAGCTGCTGCTGTGTCGTTTCCTTGCAGTTGAAGTGCTTGTTTGCTTCGTCCTGCGGAATGTTAAGGAAGGACAGGCTACCGTCGTCTTCCTGCTGCGTTTTGTTCTGCTCTTCGTTCATCTTTTCTTGAACTTTTTATTTTTGGTTTTGAAATGAACCCCAGCCGCCAAATAATGGCGCGGCGGCTGGGGCGTTAGACGCTTTCGCTTTTGCCGTTCGTTCGGTTTTGGTCGCCTTACGCTGCGGGTATAAAGCAAAGGCGAGAACCGATAGACGTATGCGCAATCGAGGGGGCGTTATTCGTAATCGCACACGCAAGCCCGGCAGACGCGCCGCCAATCGCAGTACCGCCGAAATACACGCCCCTTAAGGCTACGCCGCTTGCTGGTATGTTCTGATAGAAGTAGTCGGCAAAGTATGTCGTAGAACTTCCGCCTATAGCCTGCGGCATGTTGTCGCCGTACTCTCCGCAAAGTATCTTCTTAACGTAGCCGTCGTTTCTTGGAAGCTCGCCGCGCTGTACGTAGCCGTTGTAGTTGCTGCTGTTGAAGTTTTCAGGGTTGTCGTCGGCTGCTCTAAAGAACAAATGCTTTGCGCCGTCCGCGTCGCTCTGTGCCTGTACGAGGATGCCGTCCGTCCAGCTCCAAACATGCCCGAACGGGTTTTCAATACCTCGGTAGCTCGGTACGTGAACGGTAAGGGCTGCGCCGTACTCTTCTGGCATTTCGTAGTCCACTACGCCCGTAGCGTTGCCTAAGCTGTTGGTAATTCCGCAGGGTACGAACGGGTTGTAGCCGTTAAAGCTGTTCCACTTTCCGCCTTCCAAAGTCGTAACGCCGTCGCCTAAGCCGCCCTGTCTGTAGCCTTCTTCGGTAAGCTGGGCTGTAAACGCAGTTTGGCAGTTAAGCTGTGCGTACTCGATCACGAAAAGCCAATAGGTGTTAAGCTGCGCTTCGTATAGGTTGCAGTTCCAGCCCTTGTCGTTAAGTCCTGCTGCTCCCCTGTTACGTGCGTAGTTGCGGAAGTTGGTAAGGCTTATACTTGTGGCTGGTCTTCCTAACAGGCTTCTGTAGGTGTCATCCCACCCTGCCGTATTATTTCCACCTCGGAAGGCTGCGGTAGTATTGACTACGGAAGCCAGCTTTATTGTGCTGGTGGTTCTATCTACGGTTGCTTCGTAGGCTGAACGGTAAACTTTGCGTACCTTGTGGAAGCCGGGCAAAGGGTAAGCGGAAATAAGCGCGAGGATATTGTTGCCGTCGAACTCAAACTTACGGTAGTGTTCGGGTATTTCTACCATAACCATGCCGCTTGCTCCTGTTAGGTCGGCTGTCGCGCCTGTGTCGGTCTTCGTGCTGTCGGTGGCGTGAAGGTACGTAACTACTTCGCCGTTGTCGTTTAGAAGGCATCGGCGCATCTGTGACTGAACGGGCAGGCTGGCGTGAAGCTCCGCGCGTCCTACTCGCTCCAGCGTGGTGTCTGCTACGTTGGTGTTAATCTTAACGCCGTAGTAGTAGTCGTAGGGAAATGTAGGCTTCGTGTTGCCTACTCCAATTACTAAACCCATAATCTGTTGTTTTTAGTAGCCCCAAAGAATGGCGTTTGTTTGACTTGTTGCCTTTATCTCTCTTACTATTTCGGGGTTCCAGCCTGTCTCAAAGCGCGTGGCAATAAACGCGCCTTCGGGCATTCCCCAAAGGTTCACTTCCAAAACTACCGCCGTGTCGCCGTCGTTCTTGATGCAAAACGGGGTGTCTTTCTTGAAGTTCTCTTCGTCGGCAAAGGTAATAGTACCCATAACCGAAATTTGCGGACTTACTAAGTCGCCGTTTCTATTTTCCATACTGCATGAAATTTAATTCGTTTGCAAAATTACTAATTCTTCGTCTTATAATAATACGCTGCTAAATTCCCGTGAAGTGTTTTTCTTCTTGAAGCCGTGAAAATCAAGAAGTAAACACTTACGCTGTTTCCCTGCTGCCGTGATCATGGTTTGCGTCTTTTTAGAATACTACCCAGCGAGAACCTGTATAGAGGAAATCTTTTGTTTCTCCCCACGAAACAGATCCTAAAGCAACATTATTGTAAAAAAGTTGCACTATATAGCCATAAAATTCAACTTCATATTCATCGCCATATCTATACTCCCAGTACCAATTATTAGACTGATTAGATATGGTAAATCTTTGCCCTGAAAGTGGTGCTTGTGTTAGTTTTACTTTTAATATTCTGTTATGGTTATCTTTTTTATTCTCCCTATAGGTGTATTTAACAATAACGACAGCGTGATTTGCTGTTATGCTGCCTACTTCGTAATCTTGCATTTTAGCGTAATCTTGTTCAAAAATCGCGCTTTCCATTCTTATTCCTCCGCTGTTAGCGTAAATAGAGCCTTGAATGTTCGCATTTACAGCCGTAATGTTTTTAAGCGTTACGTTTCCGTACTTATCCCAGATTACATTTCCGCTTGCTAATTGTCCGCTTCCGTCTTTGCTTAATAGTATATTTCCGCCAGCAATTTTAACCATTCCGTTAAACTCGCCGTCGGTAGCATTAATAGTGCCTTCGATGTTCGCTTTGGTTGCGTATATCGTACCGTCCTGTAGAACGCGGAATGGTGCGGAAAAGCGTTGCGCCTTAGAAGCTCCAGCCCAAATACGTACTTTGTTCGCCGCACTGGTGCTGCTGGTCTCGTTCTCGCCGCCTGTTATTCCTGCTACAATGCTTTCCGAAAGTGGGCTTACAAGCTGAACCGTTCCCGAAGTCACTATACCGCCGTCGATCGTGGTCTTGGTGTTGTCGTAATAGACTGCTTCTGCCCAATCGCTGGCGCGGTAAGAACCTGTACCCCGTGCCGTGACGCATCGGAAAAGCTGCCCGTTTGTCTTTCCGCCTGTTAGCCAAAGGTCGCCTACGTCGTAAGGTGGATAAGGTGTGGCTACAAAGACGCGCCGTTTGCCGTCCGCCGTGTCCTGTGCCGCCGATGCTGCTTCGTATGCTGCTATAGCGTCCGCGTCCTCTATCTTTCTCCACTCTGCAAACATGAAGCTTCCGCTTTCGTCGTCGAAAACGACGTACCAGCGTTTTAGCGTCTTATTGCTTGGGTTGTACCAAATGTCGCCTTCGTGAGCCATCTGTTCCGCTTCATTCCAATTCGTAGAAGGGTCGCTATAGTTCCAATAGCTTTCTACCTTCCCGTCTATCTGTTCGCCGAGGTTGGCTATTGTCTGCGCGAACTGACCGCTAACAAAGTTGTTTAGGGCTGTGTCGTCGGTGTACTTGCTTGCTTTCTCCCAATCACTGTCGGAATAGTTGCCCGTAGCTCTTGCCGTCTTGCAGCGCATGATGTCGCCTGTAGTACCCTGTACCCACAAATCGCCTACTTCGTAAGGTGTGTATGGGGTCGACGTGAATATACGGCGTTTTGTCTTCGCTAAGTCCAGCGCGTCGTTTGCAATGGATAACGCCTGTTCCAGCTCTTCGTCTGAAAGCTGCTTCCACTGATAAACCCAACGAATGCCTGGTATGCCGCCCTGCGAAGGTTGATGTACAAATTGGCGTATTTTGACGTATCGGAATACCTTACCAGTGTCCGTGTTATAGAACAGGTCGCCTAAGTGATTTTCGCGTTCCGTGTACGTTCCTGTCTGCGTGTCCTCTGCTATCCATGTGCTGGTTGGCTCTGTCGCGTCCGTAGGGTCGTAGTTGTAGAAGAATTGTTCTATTTGCCCGTCTAACTGCGCCTGTATGCCGTCCAATATGTCTGGCAGGGTGTTTTCTATATAGTTCTTAGCGTCGTCGGCTTTGGTGTTGATGTCCGCTACGTTGCCTACCGTGCCGTCTGAATTCACGAACTGCAAAACGCCTCCGATTTGGTTGTTATCCAAATCGAAGTAACAATTTCCAGCGGTACTTTCAATCCTGCCCGTTTTAATGTGCCTTCCGTTTACGGTGCTAAAGCCGTAGGTAAGTGAAACGCTGCGGACTGCTTTTAACGTTCCGGGTATCGTTTGCGGACTGCTTACCGTACCTATTAAGAACATATAGTAACCTGCTACGTCTTCTACCTTGTACTGCGTCTTCGTAATAAACCACGTTCCCGTATTGTTAGCCTTGCTGCAACGGGCGTAAATATAGTACGCCGATGAGGTGTCAAGCGTCAATAGCTCCCCGGCTATATTCCACGCTACTACGCCTTCTTCACTTATTGCGTAATGCTCCAGCGTTCCTGCTGAAATGCGCAAATAAATATAGGAGCTGTTGTAGTTCGGTTCAAAGGTTACGTTCTTTAGTACGAACTGCTGGCTTTTCGCTCCTACTGCAAGCATGGCGGTCTCAATACTTAACGGCTTTATCTTCTCGCTGAAATAGTCGCCGTCTGGGTCGAAAACCATACTTATAAGCTCCTGCGCCGTCTGCCATCTTCTACGTGCTACGGCTGGGTCTGCCAATCCGTTAAGGTTGATAACGTCGTTAATGTCCTTAATTTCGTTAATTACCCTTACCGCGTTGCTCTTTTGTACGGTGTCCGCTAACGTAATGCTGTAGGAATGTTCCTTAAGCAGGTTGCGCTCGATCCTCGTTATACGTACTTCCTTATCAACGCCTACGCCTTCGTCCACAATCCTAATAAAGTCGCCTACGTGTAGAACCTCTACAGATACTTCCTGCCCGAAAGTATTGGCGAAAAATTGCGCGTCAAGTTCCAAAGCGTAGCTTACCTGTGGCTGTTCCACCTTTTCCAGCTCCTTTGTAGCCTGTTCAAATAGCCGTGCTTCCGCGTCCGTGATGTACTGCTGCGGCAGGTTGATATCCTCTATAATATACTTGTCGCCTACTGCAATCTGAAACGCTGCGGAAGTCTCGGAAGGGAATACCGTACCGTTTTCGTCCGTGAACTTGTTAATTACGAACATGTGCGTAGTGTGGTCGTACTTCCTCACGTCGAAGGAATAGCCAGCCAAATTGCCCGTTTGGAATGTAACTTTAGCCGTCGCGCCTTCTATAAGGTACTTCGTCGTTGTGCCGTCCTGTTCGCGCTCGTTCAAATCGAACATCGAACTATCGGCAAAGCTTAAGACGTTTCCGCCAAGACTTGTAACCTCTCCAAAACGTTCGGGCTTGATGTCGTCGAATGTCTTTTCGTTTTCCTTGATGCCGTACCTTGCCCGTCCTGTCGCGCTCTCAACGTAAGACGTTAGGCGCGTCGTTCCTGGTAGGCATAGCTTGTTATGCCCGTAGCTGCTTCCTAAGTTGTTAGAACCGCCGTAAGCGTACAGGCGCGTCGTAATACCTGCGTTATTGATGTTCTTACGCTGTAGCTTATACAAGCCCTTACCGCGCCCGTACTGCAACGTAAACGGCTGGGTAACGCCTACCTTCTCAACGATGTTAAGCGTGTACGTACCTTCCGCAGTGTTTATGACTATTCCAAATTCTACGCCGTACTGCTCGCAGTATTCCTGTAGAACCTGTAGGCAGTTCTTACCCGTAGCGTTTAGGTTCTTAAACTGTGTGTTCGCTGGGAATGTGCCTAATATCCACTTCCCCGGATATATCCTGTTCAAATTCCAAATAAGGGCGTTAAGGTGTGCTTCCAAATCGCCGTAAAGCTGTTCGCCGTAACAGCCTTCGGGAAGCTTGTAGATAACGTCTATTAAGTCGTACTGCGTTCCCTCTAATGTTACTTCGTAGGTGTACTTTCGTTCGCCTTCTTTGGTCGGTTCGGGCAGCTGGTTAAGCTTGTAGGGTTTCCCGAATATCGTAATAACGTCGCCAAAGTCGAAGTTTAGCGGTTCTGCTGATACTACGGTTAGGCTAACCAAATCGTCGGAAAGCAAAGCTACTTTTTGGGTAGCCTTGCTTATCGCGCTTGGGCGTTGCTTGCTGAACAGGTGCAATCGTTCCCCGTTTGGGTGTGTTATTACAATTTGTTCCATACTAAAATTCCGCTGGTGTTGAAGTCTTCCATTTCCTCAATCACTCCGCCCAAAACGGCGTAATAGATGCCGTTGTCTTGGTAGGTGTGCGTAATAGCGTTCGCGCCTGTATGGTCGCCGTAAACGTCGTAATCTACGCTTCCGTCGCCCCAATATATATTTACCATCTTGTCGCTCTTGAACGCTATAGTAAGCTGCGAAGAAGAAACGCCGAGCCGCTGGTGTCGTACTACGCGCTTCACGGGGTCGGGTTCTTTAAGCTTAAGCGCAAACGTGCCTATCATCTTGTCGTCGTGCCAACGCTTGGAAGGTGCTACGCCGTCTTCGCAATAGACTTCGTAAACAAGCGGCTTCGTCGGGTGTATTGCAATCATAAGCCGCTGCGTTCCGTCCTTTATGAACACTTCGTAAAGCCTGTTAAGCCTTTCCGTGAAGTCCATCTTTCCTGTCGCCTTCATCCAACAATTAAGCGTAATTTCGCGCTCTTCGTAACGCTTCGCCGTCAGGTCTATTACTTTGCCGTGATAGTCCGCCCAATCGTTAGAAGCCGGGGTTTTAAGCTTCGGCAAATCCAAAACGCCCGTACTGCTTTCTACCCGGATGCCGTACTCCTTAAGGTTTACGCCCTCTAAGTAATATTCAAGCTGTGAAATGCTGTTAAGCTCCGCTTCTATTTCCTCGTCGGACAGGGCTACGTCGTAAATCTTCACTTCGTCCAAATCCGCGTAGGCGTATTCCGTTCCGTAAACGTCCTGCAAGAGGCTTATTCCCGTTAGTGTGCTGGGAAGGTTTACAGTACCTATATGCTGGGTGTCTAAGTACAGGGAAACGTTGTTTCCTGCCTTACGTATGACAAAGAAGCCCCAGCTTTCTGGTTCTACGTCTATCCACAAATCGCGCGAACCGTCAAGAAGTGCCGTATTACAGAACATTCCTATACGTCTGCCTGTATGCCCGTCCGGGTAGGTGTTCGCCTTCAACCATGCCAATATGGTAAAGTTTCCCGAAATGTTCAGAATGTTCTGCGTAATATCCGCGCTTCCTTCGCCGTCGAAATGTATGCAGTTGCCCTGCTTTCCGCCTATAAAGCTGCTATCGTGTACGGCTGCATCGTATCTGTGTTGCGAATAGTCGTAAGCAACCGTAGAACCTTCCGCTTCGTCGAAGGGAAGTTTAAGTATTAAATTCTGTTCTGATGCCATGTTACTTTTCTTTAATTGTTATTACTGCGTCTTCTGTCGCTTCCTGCGTTACCTTTCCGCCGTGAAGGAATACCGTAACGCGGCTTTTTCCTGTAGTCTTTATGTGTGCCGTTGCGCCTTCCACTACGTAAACATTTACATAGCTGTGTTCGCTGGCTTCTACGTGTACGTCTGAACCCTTACGCGCCCAAATCTGCCCTACTGAGTAGGAATTGAACGCCGCTTTACCTGTTGCCCCAGTGTAGGCTACAAGTCTCTTCTTGTTCGTGACGCTGAACGGCTCGTTTTCGTAGATGTTGTAGTGCCGTCTTATATCGTCAAACTCTCTTCGTAACGGCTCGCTTGGGAAGTCGTTTTCTTCCACAAAGTCAAAGCCTTTGAAGTACAGGGCTAAAAGCCTTTCCTTACTCTGTGCGCTCAGAATGTAATTGTACCACTCCGAACAAATGCCAGCCGCCTGTGCTTCTGCGGCTAAAGCCTTTCTTAGTTCCTTTAGTTCCATACGCTGTTATCGTTAATCTGTTATTCCATGTCCTCTTAGCCCGTCGTCTGCCGGGGCTGTAATCCTGTTAAGAATTGCAAGCAGACGCGAAGCTATAACGCCTACGTTCGCGTCAATGTTGGAAAGCTTTGTTAGCTGCTGGCGTAGAAGGTCTAACGATGTTACTTGGTTCATGCGTACCGCGTTAGCCTGTCCTGCAAGCAAATCTATACTTTCTTGGCTTGCTCCCTTTATAGCTCCGCTTAGTGTGCTGGGGTCTTTCTCGTTAAGCTCGTTAAAAAGGTCTTCGTAAACCTTGAAGGCTTCGGCGAAGTTCTCTCCAGCCTTGTTAACCGCGTCTCGGAAACGCTTTTGTTCGGCTTCAGTTAGTCCGTCGAAAGAACCATTACCTTCTTCGTCAAACCCCATGTCGCGCTGTAGCTGCTTTATGGCGTTCTGTAATGGCTGCTCCAAAAACTGCAACTTCAAAGCGTTAAGAACGGCGTTACGTAAAATGTCGCCCGATACCTTGTCGAAAGCCTTTGCCGCGCTCGTTCCGTTAGAGAAGGCTTCTACCAATGCGTCGCCCAACTCGTCGGCGGCTGTCTTCGCGTCCGTCTGCGTGATGCTCTTGGTAATCTCCGATATTATGTCTTCAATCTCGCGACTGGCTTCTGCTATCTTTTCTTCCCATTCCTCTATTCTGTCCCAATCGGTATGCTTCTTGCCCTTCTCGTCGTTAATCATGCCGCGTAGTTCTACTTGCTGCTGGCGAAGGTTGCGTATCATTGCGCTTTGGTTCTGATACACGGTTTCGCCTAACGCTTTATCTACTGCGTGCTGGAGTGCGGTGTATGCCCTTCCCAATCTGGTAACGGCTTTTTCGTGCTGCTTGATAGACTTCTCGGCTTTTCGGTCGCGGCTGTTGAACATGTCGAAGGCTGACGAAAGAAAGCCTACCGAACCCTGTATAATGCTTAACGGGTTGCCTGTCGCTATACCCTGCGCTACTTGGCTTGCGCCGTCCATCATCTGCGAAATATCGCCTAAGACGTGTTCGGTTTCCTCGTCCATAGTAACGCCCATTTTCTTCATACCGCCTACCACGCTGTCGAAAGTTCCGCTAACAAAGTCGATCGTACTGCTAACGCTGGCGAAGGTGTCCTTAAGCCCTTCCTTAAACGTCTTCGTTGCGCCCGTCTCTTTGTTAAGTGCTGCTTCAAGCTTTGCCAGCTCCGCGTCGCCGTCAAAATCTACGCCTAACTTAATCTTCTTTCCGTCAAGCTCTGCAATCTTTCGGCGCAGGTAGTCTATATAGCTGCTGCCCTCTTTAAGAAGGTCTGCGTAAGCGTCCTTTGCTGCGTTCGCTAACGTCTCGTCGTCACTCTGTACGGATTCGGAATACTGCTTATATTGCGCCTTCTTGTCTTCCAAAGACTTAATAAACGGGTCGTTACTATCTAACAGCTTTTCAGCGTCCATAGCCGCGCGTAGCTCCTTAAGCCCGTCGCGTAGTGCTAAGAACGGGTTACGCTTGTGCAGCTCGTCTTTGGCTTTCTGTAGCTGGTCGTTAATAGCCTTCAAGTCTGCCGGGTTGAACTGCGCGGAAAGCGTTACCTTTTGGGCGTTAATATCCGCCATGAGCTTGTTAATGGT
>CAMAHZ010000021.1 GCA_945834965.1 uncultured Clostridia bacterium
TGAATAATTTTTTTATAATAGTTATTATAAATATTTTTAATGGTGTTTAAATTGACTTATTTTAATACTTTATACGGCGTTTATGCGCATAAACCTGAAAATATTCAAAACATATCTATTTGGTTAATTTTAACTTTAAACCGTCAAAAGCTGCAAATAAGTGGCAATTATAACAAAACGCCGACGCGGCGCAGAAAATAATTAAGGCGACGAAAAAGCCCTGCAGGAAATTTGCCTGCAGGGCTTGAATTATTCTTGGTTTCGCTTTGGCGGCACGGCTTGCGCCGCCGCATGATTTTAACGGCGTTACTGCGCGGACTGTTTGGTCAGGACGATTTCTTCGGTGTCGTTGCCCATACCCGTCTGGTGCCTTACCAAAAGGTCGCCGGCTTCGTTGATAATAAAGGTGAAATCGTACGACTTCTGAGTAGGCGCAATACCGCTCTTCCACTTGGTGACAAGCTCGCCCGTTTCAGCGTCAACGCCGTAGGTATATACGATTTCGTTACCGGCTACGGTGATGGCTATTTCGCCTTCCGCGCTAAAGGCTGCGGTCAAATTCCTGCTCGAAGGGTTGCCGCTTCCGCTTGAAATAAGCACGTCGCCGCTGAAGGTGTTGCCCGAAAGCGTTTCCATAACGCTCTTTTTGGGCAATACTACGACCTTAAAGCTCGTCTTTACGGAAGAGCTTGCCGAAGTGCCGTCGTAATAGGGCATTTCGACGACATATTCGCCCGCCTTGTCGGCAACCAAACGCCATTCCTGATAGCTATCCTGTTCCACCTGAGTGAAGGTCAAGCCTGTAGCCGAAGTAGGATAGATATCCGTGCTTACGTAAGAAGATTCTTCGCCGGACGCAATCGCCTTGAACTCAAGCGACTGCCCTTCGATTAGGGTGACGGAGTTTTCTAAACTTACGACTTGGTCAACGTAGTCGACTATGCCGTCCATTACGGTATATACCGACGCCATTGCGCCCGTAAACGACTGCGGTGCGCCCTTGGCAAAGGTTATCTCGACTTCCTTTTCGCACTTGCCGCTCTGCGTTACGAATAAGAACTTGACCTTACCTGCGTACTTGGAATTGATAGTTATATATCCGCCGCTTTCGGAGTAGAAACCTAAAACTTTATAGATTGAGCCGTTGTTGAAATCCATTTTAAGCTTTATACGGTTGCCCGTCGCGTCGACGACGTAAATACCCGTGATGGCGTCGTACTTAAGCCCTGCGGTTGACGGCGTGATGTTGCCGATATTAAGGTTGATTGCCGTGTTGGTGGGCAAGGTTGCCGTACCATCCACGAAGTCAATGGACTTGTTCCCTACCGTTGCGCTGACTATATCGAAGTCCTTGATATAAAGGCTGTCGCTGGGATAGGGGTTGGGTTCAACCGTTTCGCCTTCAACCTTCTTGGTCTGCGTGAAGGTTACGGTACGGTAGCTGACTTCGTCATGCTCGTCCGAATAGTGCTTGGTTACGGGGTAACCGCCCTTTGCCATAATCTTTCTTATGGGGTTGCCCTTTGAATCGAGCAGCTGCATACCGTACGCGTCTTCTAAGTACACGTCGTGCAAGTTGGGTTCTTCGGTAAGGGGGTCGCCGTATTCAATTACGTATTTTTTACTGCCGTCCGGTTGTTCAACTTCTTTTCCTTCGAGTACGGGGCGGTAGACCTTTTTGCCGTCTTCTTCGGTGATATAGATTACCCTGCCCAAATCGTCTACCTGCTCGTAGACTACTTTGCCGTCCTTATCGTACTCGTAATCAGGCGCGCCGCTTGAAAAATCGGTGGGATATTCGTAGCCGAATACTATGTCGCCGACAGCCTGCTCGTGCTTGATGCCTAACTTGTCGGTATAGCCGTCGCCTTCTTTATAGTAGATGGGCGTGCCGTCTTCTTCGGTTGCGAACATATACGAACGGATAACTTCGGTTTCTACCTTAAGCTCTTTTAAAGTGCCGTCCATAAAGGTTGAGAACTGCACCTTGAAACGGGCAAACCAGCTATCCGCACGGTAGCTGAACGAGAACCATATATCCTTAACCGAACCGTTCTTTTCGGGCTTGACGTCACTCTCTTTATAGTTTACCGTGACGTTATCTTCTCTGCCGTCTTGCGCTACGGTATACAGCTTATAAAGCCCGCTTTCAGCGCCGCAGAAGGAGGACAGGTCTACGCCTGAATTGTAGCGGAAGCCGTTGAGAAGGTCCTTATCGGGCGCAGTAACTACGCTTGCGGAAGTATCGCCCGTCGTTTTGCTCATAGCAAACACGTTGCCTTCTTCGTCGAGAGAATACCAGTATTCCATATTGTTGGCGGCGTCGTCGATATAGGTGTAGTCGTCGCCGAAATAGTACGAGAAGGAGTTAAGCACGCCGTTCTTTTCCTGCGTGAAGCCGCCTGACGAGCTGCGCACGTTATCCTTTAAGGACGACGCTAAAATTACTGCGTCTTCCATATTGTCAAGCTTGCGCTTTGCAAGCTCTACGTTAAAGCTGATTTCGCCGTAAGCGTTGTTAAGCCATAGCTTCATTTCGCCTGCGGTCGCAGTCGTGGGTACGGTGATAAATTCCTTTTTATCGTAGCCCTTGCCAGAAATGGTCACCTTGGGCAGCGTGACTTCCGCCTTATGCTCGGGGTTGTTTGCACAAGTTTTAACGGCAAGTCCGTCTGCGCTCTCGGTGGGTTTGGTTATAACCCACTCGCCCACAAAGGTGTGTGCGTTTTCGTCGATGGGCAATTCTTCTTCCTTTACGTCGCCGCAAATGCCGCATACGCCCGTCCTTTTACCGGGCGTGGTGCAAGTCGATTCGTCGCCGGCGTGTACCGTCCAGGTATACACGTGCTCGCACTCAGGCTCTTTGTTACAGCCTGCAATAACGCCTAAACCGAGCGTAGCAACGCAGGTTAAGGCAACTAAACTTTTTAAAAATTTGTTGTTCATAAAATATCCTGTTATAAAAGATTAAACGATTTATTATCCGCCGTGAAAATTACTGCTTGTAGTAGGCGCAGCCGAACATCCACATACTTTTCTCGTCGGAATTGTAGTGTCCCCTTTGAGTGTTGCCGTTTTTATCGACGTAATTGAGCATAGTCGTCTCCGCAAGCCCCGCGCCGTCGTTAAAGATACTCTGCGAAAGGCAATAATCCTGCAAGAATTGTGCTAATTCCGCGTTTACGGGATACGCACCGTTGGCGTTGCAGTACTGCCTGTAGGTGTTGATGAACGAGACGTAATTCCTATGCTGCAAGAACCTGAAGTTCATATGGGGGTCGGTAAAGTCGACGATTTCGTTGGGTGCGTTGATAACTGCGTACAGCCTGTCGGTAAGCACGAAAGTCTTTGACGTCTCGTCGTAATTATAGAAGTAGTAATATCCGTCGTTAAGTGTAGCCTGACTGCCCATCTCCACAGTATACTCAACGTCCGAACCGGCAACCTTCCTTAAGTAAGCCGCCTTTCTACCCGATTCGGTGTTGAGAATGACTTTAGAGCTATCGAGCAGCAGTCCGTCCGTTACGGGGTTTCTCGCAACCCATGTAAAAGTGCCTGAAGGCGTTTCGGGCGTTTTAGTAAAGTCTTCTGTAGGCTTAACTTCTTCGGTTACGTACTCTTCTCTCGTAAAGTCGCCGTCCCTTTGAATGAGAAAGTTAAGCTCAAACGGGTAGCTTGAGTTGCCGTCTAAGCTTGAAGAATACAGCTCGAATATAAGCGCGTTGGCGCCTACCGCTTCGTTGGCAGAGATATAGTACTGCCAGAATACGTTTTTGGTATAGCTGTTTTCCGCGCCGCCGTCGTCCTTGCTCTCGGCATAGTAAATCGCCTTAGAAGTAAGGTTGCCGTTGTAAACCGACAGCGTGGGGTTGATTTTATTCTCTATAACGTTCGCAAGCGTGGTAAGCGAATACGTACCCTGCTTGTTTGCGCTGAAGGCGAACATCACCCTGTCGTCCTTGTTTTTAAGCGTGACGGAATACGCGCCCGTCGTGTTGAGCATTTTTGCTTTAAATTCGGTGTGGTCGCTGCCTTCCCAAAGCCTTATCGTTGCTCCCGTGTTTTGAATTTTATATAGGACTATCTCTATCTTCTTAGTGATATTGTCCGCATAGTTTTGGTTGGGCTCGTAGGTAAAGCCCGTAGGCACGTTGGTGAGCGTGACCTTATAGTCGCCGTCCAAATCCGAACGGGTAGCCTTGCCGTCGCTATCGAGCGGCGAGATATACCTTGCGTTGCTCTCCACGTCCGTCCATTGAACCTTTATGCTGTCCCAGTAAATCCAGCCCTGAGCGTGCGCGCCGCCCTTGCCGTCGGACGCGTCGTAATACTCGGAAGTAAAATTCTGCCATACCTTGCCGTTTTTAACGACGAGCTGAACTGAAAAGCCCTTTTCGTCCTGCTTAGGGTCGTCGGGATTTTCGGGGTCGACGGGGTCGACGGGAATTACGGGCGTATCCCCGCCGCCTTCGGGGGGCTTATATTCGGCACAGCCCGAAAAGGCAAAGCATAACGCAGTCAACAGGGAAAGGATAACGCAAATAAAAGCCGTTAAAAATTTTTTACGCTCTATCATTTTTTACCCCTCCCGAACAAACTCTTGATATCTTCCCATTTAAGCTTACGCACGGCAATATCCACGGCGTACAACGCTACGCACGCGATTAACAGGGGCATTACGAGAGAGAGATTATACCTGCCCACTTCCTTATCGTCGTTTTCAATCTTTAAATTGCCGTCCGTGCTGACCTTGCCGTTTGCGCCTACGCCCTTTATGAGTGCGGACGCGTCGTAAAGCGCAAAGCTGTCGTATTCAGCCGAATAGGATACGTTGAAATATTTAGTCGCCTGCGTGCTGTACAAGTCGCCGTAGCCGTAGGTTACTTCCACGGTGTACTTACCTTCGGAAGGCGTTACGAAGTTATAGCCGTAGCTTAAACTGCCGAACGACATATCGCCTTCTGAAACGGTGCCGTCGGGAGAAGTAATCTTATATTTTGCCCAACCGTCGCTCCTTAAATTAGAAGGGGTTAAAGAAACGGTTGCCGAGCCTGCGCCCTTTTCAATATCGAAAAGGAAGGGATAGTCCGTTTTTTCGGCAGGAATAGCGGTCTCCAGCACGTTGTTAAACAGCGCCGTGCTGAGCGCCTTAGGCACGCTTGCTATCCAACTGCCCGTAAGCGACGCCGTGAAGGACGCCGCCCTGCCGTTGCCGTACTTCCAGTAGGCGTACAAAGGCACGTCTACGTTGCTTGAGTCGGTTTCGTCTCCGCCGGGCAGCCTGTATTCGTAGCTTACGTTGAGAACGGTGTTGGCGTTGGGCTTTGCGGTCGACTTGATATAGCCCCTTACGTAGCTTTGGTTTATATCCCCTTCCGCAATGCCCGCAAGTACTTCGTCGCGGCGGCGGTTTATCGTGATATAGGACGCAGAACCCGTATAACCGCTTACGTCGTTTGCAAGCTCGTTTTCGATAACGTCCTTTAAGTTTGCAGAAGAGCTTATATCAAACGGCTCGCCGTTGTTGCCGAGCTTTGCAATATCTATTAAAAGCTGTTTTGCCTTGGTTGCGGTGGCGTCGGTATTTGCGCCCCTGCCCGCGTCTAACACTATAGTGTTGATTGAGTCCGCACGCATTTCCTTAATCTTAGTGCGCACGTCCGTGCCGCCCATATCGAGACCGTCGCTTATAAGTATCAGGCGCTTTTCGCTATAGATACCTTCCTTCATTTCGTTATGCGCAAGCTCGAGACCCGAACCCATTACCGTACCCTGTACGACCGTGAGTTCGTCGATTTTTTCAATGGGCTTTTCCCTGCCGTTTGATAAATCGTAGCCCGTTAAGACGGGGTTGGCTTCGCCGTTAAACTCGATTATGTTGAGCTTATCGCCGTTGGAAAGCATATTGACGATTTCCTTTGCGGCAGTCTTTGCGTTTTCCAACTTGCTTAAACTTGCCATACTGCGGGACGTATCGATAAGTATGGTGTACAGCTTAGGCGCGTCCGCCGTCTTGCCGTAGATTACGGGCAGCATATCGCTAAGCGAATCGAGTGCGCTGTCCGACCGCCCTTGAATGTAGGTGTTGCCAAAAGTTAAAAGGCTCTTGCCGTAAAGGGACACGACCGTATCAAGGTTGTTAAGGAACAATTCGCTGCTTTCCAAAGTGGATACGTCGAAGTCGGAAAGGATAATTTCGTCGTACTTACTCAATTCTTCGACCGTCATAGGTATTTCGGTCATATTGATATACGAAGTAACTTCCGCGTTGCCTGCGGCAATCTTATCGGCGTAGATTTCCTTTATGCGGCTATCGTCCGCAAGGTTGCTTGAAATCAACAGAACGCTCGTCTTGCCCGACACCGATTGAGTAAAGGATATTTCGTTGTTGTTTAAGTTGAAGTCGCCTTCGCACTCTATCTTTGCGGTGTAGTCGTGCGCGCCTGCGGTGGAAGTATCAAGCGCAAAGGCAACGCTGTTTTCGCCCTTAGAGAGCGTGTGCGCCGTCTCTTTATACAGTTCGCCGTCCTTATACAGCGTAATCAAGGCGTCCACCGTCTCGCCGTCGGGGCAGTTTGCCTGAACGCTCAAGGTTGCCCTTTCGTCACGCCCAAGGCTTACCGACGCCGAGAATTCCGCACCCGACATCTGCACTTCCTTCGTGTCGCCCTTCATATTGTTGTCGATAAAGATTGCGTCGACGTGGATATTGCGCTCTGCAAGCGAGCTTATCTGTCTCTTTAACGCGTCGTCGTCCGAGCCGTCGGTTGACTTGCCGTCGGTTATAAGCACTATGCGCTTTATAACGTCGTCCCTGAAGAGCGAGCCCGTATACGAAAGTGCGTCCACGATGTTGGTGGAAGTTGCGTCCACGCCCGAATTTTGTACGGTATCAAACCGCTCGCCAAGCCTGGTCACGAGTTTTTGACCGTTTGCAAAGCAGACCACGCCCATTCTTGAATTTGACGGCAGGTTGGTAGAAAGCCTGTCGATATACCCGTCTACCGTGTCGAGATTTAAGCTTGCCGAATAGGATACGTCGGCAAGGACGTAGACGTCCGTCTGCGTTACGGTGGTGACTATGGAAGTGCCAGCCGCCGCAAACGCGATTATAATCGCCATAACGATATGGATAACGCCTGACGCAATATTGTGTCCGTTTACGTTATCCTTTCTTATTGCGAGCGCAAAGGGTACGGCGATAAGGACGATAAGCGGCAGGGCTATGAATAATAACCAGGGATTATCTAAGTTGATACTGCTCATAACAATACACCGCCCAATCTGCCATTATCAGTACGGCAAGAATTATGAAGATATACAGAATATCTTCGTACCTGCCGTCTCGTCTTTCCGTACCGGGTTCGCCCGTCAATACGAAATTTGTTTCAGTTACGTTTAAAATTCTCTCTTTTTCGGGGAATTGCGCAAATACCTTAGCGGTCTTTTTGATGCCGCCAACGTCTGCCGTCACGGTATATTCGCCCACTTCCTTAAGCATATATTCGCTTATCGTGCCCGAAGTGTCGAGAGCTTCTTCTTCCCCCGAAGGCGACACGACTTTAAGGCTCTTACAGCCGGGAAGTACGTTCAAGGAAATCGTTTCGCCGCTGACGACGAGCGTTTCGTCCGCCAAAGAAGGGAAAGTATAGTTGATTAAGTTGTTTACAAGCGCCCTGCCGTTAAAGGACAAGGGGAAGTCCGAAAGGTTCCAGTCAAAGGCGAACACCACTTCTCTATTGCCGTGACCGTTTGACCCTGCAAAGATTACGGGGTCGCCGTTGCAGTACATAAGGTTATAGAATAACCCCGTCTGTCCGCACTTTACGTAGCTTGCAAGGGTGGTATCGTCCGAAGAAGTACCCTTAAGAAGATTTCTCACCCTTGTCGAAGAAGAGGTGCTAAGCGTCGTCTCGCCGCCTGCTTCCGACCTGCCCCTTGTGGAAAAGCCTGATTTTTCGACGCTGCCCGTGGGGTTGATGAACCATACCGCACCGTCTGCAGGCAATGCGTCGGGCGTGAAAGGCTTGTCGTCGTCGCTGTCGAATACGTACAGGCTATAGCCCTGACAGGTCTCCTTACTGTACTTTTCAGGCGCAAGCACCGTACAGCTCATATTAGCCGCTTCCAACGCCGCCTTTATAAGGTAGGGCGTCTTGCTGATAATTAAGACTTCGTAGCTATCGCCTTCCGTCTTGTCGTATAAAATTACGGTATTGTCTTCGGGCAAATCGTCCTCTTCCTTAACGCTTACGGTTATTGACGAGAAATCAGCGCTTGAAATTTCGATAGAAAAATCGGTTGCGGAATTACCGCCGACCTGCACCCTTGCAGAGTTTGCAGGTATGCTTGCGCCGTCTATAAAGACTTCTACCGTCAAGGTTGCGTCGCCCGAATACGACCAGACCTTGCCCGTTACCGTCGTAGTCGTGGACTCGCCGTCCGACATATTATAGATATAAGAAGTATCGGTCAAGCCGTAGTTTACCTTGCCGCCGTTGACCAAGACGTAGTTTACGTTCTGCACGTTCTCTATGGTCTTATCCGTCACAAGATAGAACTGCATAGAAGAGTTGCTTTCAAAATACTTCTGCGCACGCATAAGCGCGTTATCAAGCCCGCCCGTGGAATAGGACGAAGAGAGCTGATTTATTTGATTGATTGCCGACTTCTTGTCGTCTAAGCCGTTGAACACGACGTCGGTCGTGTCGCCTGCGCAAATAAGGGTGTACGTGCTGCCCGTTGCGGACGAGCTTATTACCCTTTTAATTTCCTCCTTTGCGCTATCGAAACGAGTCTTATTCCCGTCTACGACGTTCATACTTGCAGAAGAGTCCAAAACGAAACAGTAATCGTTTGCACCGCCCTTGACCACGAATACGGGGTGGGCGATTGCAAGCGCGATAAATACGACCGCAAGTATCTGCAAAATAAGGCTTAAAATGCCCGTTATTGCCTTGAGCGGATTTTTGCGCTTTAAGAACCTTTCCGACAATTCCCAAAGATAGGTGGACGGAATAACCTGTTCGGTGTACTTACTCTTGATTATATAGATGATTATAAGTACGGGTATTGCAAGCAACGCAAGGAACCCAAGCGGTTGTAAAAAGCTCATTTGAGTACCCCCTCGCTTACTAATTTATTGAAGAACAAATCGCCGATTGAATCTTCCGCACCGACGAGCATATAGTCCACACCCCTTGAAGCGCATACGGTTTTTATGCGTTCGACGACGTAATCAACCGCCTGCTTGTATGCGGAAATAATCTCTCGGCTGATGTTTTTGCGGTAGTACTTACTGCCGTTCTCGCTGTCGAAAAAGTGCATCTTGCCCCTTGCTTTGGGGTTGAGCTCTTCCTTTGAGAGTACCTGCGCACAGAGAACGTGCCTTTTTTTGTCAGCCAAATGGTTGATAGCGGCTGAAAAGTCGTTGTCCGTCAAGAAGTCGGAAATTATTATCGACATACCGTCGCCGTAGCCCACGGTAGACGGTACGATGGCTTCGCTAAGCTTGCTGTCGCCGTAAAATTCCACGTCGTTGAGCTTACCGATAGAACTTATATACGCTTCCTTACCCAGCATACCGCTAATCACGCATTCAAGCTTGTCGTCGCGGACGGCGTAAATTGACACCTTGTCCATTTCGCATACGGAAAGATAGGCGAACGCCGCCGCAAGCCTTAGCGACTGTTCGTCTTTTTTGCCCTTACCAAACCCCATAGAACGGCTTGCGTCTATATAGATGCGAGTGTGCATCTGCCTTTCGTCTAAAAATAACTTCGTGTAGAGATTTTCAAAACGGGCGTAAGCGTTCCAGTCGATTTTGGTTATGTCGTCGCCGGGGGCGTATTCCCTGTAATCGGCAAACTCGCACGAAGAACCGTACGTCTTGCTCTTATGGTTTCCGCCGAACATACCCGCAACGTTATTTTTAACGAGCATTTGGAGCGTTTCAATCTGCCCCAAAAACTCTTCGTCAATAACCTTCCTTGCCATATATCCTTGAGTGAATGAGTTTTATCTGATTATTTGCACAGTTTTTTATTCTCAGCGACGAGCATAGCTATTACGTCGTCGATAGTGAGTTTTTCGCTCATAGCAGCGTAGTTAATCTTAATTCTATGCCTTAATACGGGGGCTGCAAGCGCGTCAATATCTTCATAGGAAACGTTGTAGTTGCCGCACATAAGCGCCCTTACCTTTGCCGCCGTAACGAGCGCTTGCGCCGCACGGGGGGACGCGCCGTACTTAATATACTTCTGCGCCGTCGAAGAAGTATTCTCAAGCTCGGGGTGGGAAACGGAGACGAGATTTGCGGCGTAGTTTAATACGTCGTCGATGACGGGTACGGTCTTTGCAAGCTCTCTCATCTCAAGTACGGTTGCGCCGTCGATAACCGCCTGTGCGGTTTCGTCCAAAGTAATCTGCGTCATATTGACGATATTTTTAAGCTCGTCAACGGACGGGAATTTAACGATAAGCTTAAACATAAACCTGTCCATCTGCGCTTCGGGCAAGGGGTAAGTGCCGTCCTGCTCGATGGGGTTTTCGGTTGCAAGCACGAAGAAGGGCTCTTCAAGCTTATAGGTCTGTTTAGCAACGGTTACCTTATGCTCCTGCATAACTTCAAGCATTGCAGACTGCGTTTTCGGGGTTGCACGGTTGATTTCGTCCGCAAGCACTAAGTTTGCAAATATAGGTCCTTTATTGAACACCGTCGTCATCTTGCCGTCCGCGCCCTTTTCGATAACGTTGGTACCCGTTACGTCCGAAGGCATTAAGTCGGGAGTGAACTGAATACGCGAGAAGGGCAGCTCGAGCGTTCTTCCGAGCGAGCGCACGAGACGGGTTTTACCTACGCCCGGCACGCCTTCCAAAAGCACGTTACCGCCTGCAACGATTGCAATAAGCACGTTGTCGATAATATCCTGCTGTCCTACGACGTCCTTTGCAAGCTCGTCTTTAACCTTGGCTATCGCCGCGGAAAACGCCTTTACCCTTTCAGCGTTTTTCTCTTCCTGTACATTAACCGTTTTTTCGTCAGCCATTATGTTTTCCGTTCCTTTATATTTTTTATGGTTTTTATACGGCGTATATCGCGCCGTGATTTGTTTTATTTTTCCGTATTCTTGTTAAGCCTTTCCAGGTACTGTTGAACGTACCTTGAAAGCTCGCCCTGAACGTATTTCGCTTCCGCCTTTTCCTGCTCGGTTGCGTCTTCCTTGTTTGCAAGCGCTTCAAAGTAAGAAATTCTCTCGTTAATCTTTTCACGGTATCTCGCCATAAGCGTGCCGTATGAGACGAACTCGCCCGAGTCGGGGTCTAATACTAAATCGTCGCTGCCGTAGTTTATATCGCCGCTGCCCCAGCCGCCGTCCTGAGTGCCGTCGCCTTCGCCAGAATCGCCTTCGATTACTTCGGGCACGACGTTTGAATTAGAGCCGAGCTCGTAAATCTTAAGCCCTAAAATTTCGGCGGTACGGTTGCGGATAAATTCGTCCATAAGACAGCTATAGGTCTGCACGAAGAGCGCGTCTTCAACCGACGGCGTTATGAACGCACCGCACTTTTTGTATATTTCTTCCAAATAGCTCTCTGCGCCCCAGGAAGAACTTATCGTAATTATATCTTCCGTAAAGCTTTCGACTGCGGTCATAAGTAAATCGTTTTCAAGAGTGCAACCGCTTTTTTCAAGCCCTTGTTTAAAGGCGGTTGAATAGCCCTGAGTGCGCTCCGCCATCTGCGCCACGGTCATTAAAGAAGTTGCCCTTGTACTCTCTTCCGTTATGTAGAAAGTATCCTTTACGCCCGACTGCCAGGAAGTCAACATAGACTTTATAACGTCGCCGGACAGCTCGCTTTGGTTTTTAACCCCGTCTAAGGACTTGATTACGCTTGCGGCGGTGTTCTTGTAGTAGGCTACGCCCTGCACCATTGCGATTGCAAACGGCTTAGTATAGTCGTCGTCCTTGAACGAATTGTATAAGGGCAGATAGCTGTTGGTGTCCGCAATTATAACGTCAATACCCTTAACGGTATTAATGACGTCCCTTTTCATTTCGCTAAGCAGCGTTGTGCTCTCAAGCCTTGTAAGCATGTCGGAAAGGGCGGTCGTCGTTGCCACTTTCAAGCCTGCGGATAAATCGGATGAGTTTACGTCGGCAATTAAGTTGTTAATCGCCGTGCGCTGAGTTGCCGTAAGCGTAAAGCCTGCAGGCGGCTCTTCCGTGGTCTTTTTGGCAGGCATTATTATGCCCACGCACGCAATCGCAACCGCGATTACGGGTATGAATATGAATTTTAACAGCCCTTTAAAGTCGGGGCGAGCCTTAGCGGCAACGGCTAACGCTTCGTTAGCCTGTTCTCTCTGCAGAGAAATTATTGCGCCTTCCTGACCGGAGAACTCGACCATGGTCTGCACTTTTTGGTTGAGCGAGTACTGCTTATCCAGCCTTTCCGCCAGCTTTTTATCGTTGGGGCGGAGAAGGAAGTAAAAGGGCAGGGCGCAGCAAGCGGAAACGGCTACGCCGATTAAAACGTAGTAAACCCATAACAGCTCTATTTGAGAAAGTTTGAACGCCAAAAGCAGGGCGCACGCAACTATAACGCCGCAGAATACCCCCAAGGCAACGGCGGAAATTACCGCCAACTTATTATATTTACTTTTAACAACCTTGAAATTATCGGTCATTTTTTCTTACCTGCCCGTCTTTAGGTGTTTTGTATAAAAGTATAAAAATCTACTTAAAAGTGTATAAACGCACTTTTACAGTTTTATTCTATCACATAATTTTTATTTGTGCAAACGATATACTTACCGCACGGCAATTATATTATTGTGAAATTTTATACAGAGATAAGTTGGGATTATAAAACGCAAGCAGTCGGCGAAATTCGCCGACTGCCGTAATTGTTTTATTTAGCTGTTAAGCTTTAGGGGTGAGCTTA
>CAMAHZ010000022.1 GCA_945834965.1 uncultured Clostridia bacterium
CTTTGGCAAGGTCGTTCATAATCTCTTCCGCCTTTTCTAAATTTTTTGCAAGTTCGACTTTGTATTCTTTCATAACGAAACCTTACTTCTTGATAATTTCGTAATTATCTTTAGAATCTTTAATAACGTAGCCTAACCCGTCAATCTCTGCACGTAAGCTATCCGCTTCCGCCCAGTTTTTGTCCTTTTTAGCCTGCCATCTCTTTGCGGCAAGCTCTGCGACCTGAGCAGGAATTTCTTCCTTTTCGCCCGAAAGAGCTTCGACTTTTTCAAGGTAGCTTTTTGCGTCCGTCTTGAACAAGCCTAACAGCGAATAGGTCTTTTTAATCTGCGCAACGTCGTCGGCACAGGTATTATCGCCTGCGTTGAGCTTTTTGGAAATGCTCTTGAAATATCCGTACAGGTACGAGAGCGCAAGCGCGGTGTTGAAGTCGTCGTCCATACACTTATCGAACGCAACGTCTATCTCTGCATTTCCCTTGCCGCCCTTGCCGAACTTGTCTTCCACCGCCTTAATAACTCGGTAGAACTCGGTCAAGTGCCTTTCCGCTTCGGGGAAAAGGTCGTCGGTTATATTTATATCGTTGTGATAGTTGGTCTGAAGTAGAGCAAACTTAATGGCTTCGTTGGTGTACTTTTCAAGCAGTTCTTCCAAAAGCAGGCTGTTGCCCAAGGACTTGGACATCTTCTGCCCGTTTACCTTAATAAGCCCGTTATGCGTCCAGTATTTAACGAAACGCTTGCCCGTTAAGCTCTCGGTCTGCGCAATCTCGTTTTCGTGGTGGGGGAAGATTAAATCCCTGCCGCCGCCGTGAATGTCAATCTGCTCGCCAAAAGCCGCCCTGTTCATTGCCGAGCACTCTATATGCCAACCCGGCCTGCCCTTGCCCCAAGGGCTGTCCCAACAAATCTCGCCTTCCTTTGCCGCCTTCCAAAGCGCGAAGTCGGCGGGGTTTTTCTTCTCTTCGCCGTTTTCAATTCTCACGCCGTCGAGCATATCTTCCACCGTCCTGTTGGAAAGACAGCCGTAGCCTTTAAAACTTGTCACGTCGAAATATACGTCGCCGCAGGGTACTGCGTATGCGTGACCGCTTGCAATCAACGCGGACACGAAGTCGATAATGTTTTCGATATTTTCGGTTGCCTTAAGCCATACGGAAGGGTCGTCAATATCCATTTTACACATAACGTCGTCGATACGCTCTATCATCATCTTTGCGTAGTCGTCGGCAGGTATGCCCGTCTCTTTTGACTTTGCTATAATCTTATCGTCTACGTCGGTGTAGTTACGGGCGTAGGTTACCTTATACCCCTTCTTCTCAAGATATTTGCGCATAATATCGTAGATTAAAGCCTGATAGCCGTGCCCGATATGCGCTTCGCCCGAAACGGTTATACCGCAGGCGTACATCTTTACCTTACCTTCTTCAAGGGGGATAAACTCTTCTTTAGTCCTTGTCAGGGTGTTGTAAATTCTCATCTATTTTTGCCTCGTATTTTATGCCTATTTGCTCTTCAAGCGCAAATACTCTCTCCCTTAAAGCGCACAGCTCGGTAAGCATAGGGTCTGCCTTTTCCTGATACAAATCCACACCTTCCTTACTGCCGCCTATGCGCACCACGTGACCGGGCACGCCGACGACCGTTGCGTGTGCAGGTACGTCCCTTAAGACTACCGCGCCTGCGCCCACCTTTGCGTAGTCGCCTACGGTGATGTTGCCGAGCACTTTTGCGCCTGCGGAAATTACGCAGTATTCACCCACCGTGGGGTGGCGCTTTCCGCTCTCCTTGCCCGTACCGCCCAAGGTACAGCCCTGATACAGCACCGTACCCGTACCTACCTGAGCCGTTTCGCCGATTACCACGCCGTCGCCGTGGTCGATAAACACGCCGGGGGCTATCGTTGCGGCAGGGTGAATTTCGATACCCGTAATTCTTCTCGTGCGTTGGCTGACGATTCTCGCCCACAGCTTAAAGCCGTGCCTGAACAGCCAGTTTGCCCACCTGTGGCGGCGCAGCGCCTTGACCGACGGGTAGGTCAGCCATACTTCAAATTTATTGCGTGCGGCAGGGTCGTTGCGCATTGCCGCGTCTATATCCATCTTTAACTTCTTAAACAATTACTTCTACCTTAAGGCGTCCTTTTAAGTTTTTGCGGACATCTTGAACACGTCCTGAGATTTGCCCATAACGAAGATATGGTCGTCCGCTTCGAATACGAAGTCGGGCATAGGGGCAGGGTCAAGTTTGCCGTCCCTTTTTATTGCGATAATATTGAGCTTGAACTTTTTACGAACGTCTAATTCCATAATAGACTTGCCTACCCATTGCTTTATTATGGGCACTTCGAATATTGCGTAGCCGTCGGTGAGTGCGACGTAGTCGAAAATGTTGTTGCCGTTGTGCCTTATGGCAAGCTTATCGGCAGTTTCTCCGTCGGCGTAAATTATCTCGTCCGCACCGATTTTCTTGAGAATTTCGCATTGCATATCGTCCCTTGCACGGGCAGCAACGTACTTTGCGCCGAGCTGCTTTAAGTTTACCGTGGTCAGAATAGACGCTTCTAAATTGTCACCAACGGTGATGAAACATATATCGAAAGAAGGTATATCTAATGCGGCAAGCACGTCTTTACGGGTATATTCGGCAATACGGGCGTCGGAAAAGCGGGATACGAGCCCTGCTATTTTATCTTCCCTGTTGTCGAGTATCATTACGTCGTGACCCAAATCCTGCATCTTTTCCGCAAGATGAGTGCCAAGCCTACCCATACCGATTATTAAAACCGACTTTTTCATATTTATATGATTTCCCCCTAATATAAGGTGCTTTTATAATTTAGTGAATTTATTTATGCTTTAACTTGCCGTAAAGCTTTTTTAGCCGATAATCATCTTTTCGGCTACCCTTGAGATGGCTACGGGCTTTTTATCCCCTGCAAAGATGAGTATAAGCGTAAAGCCGCCCACCCTGCCGAAGAACATTAAAAAGATTAAAACTAATTTAGAGAATACGCTAAGGCTTTCCGTTATGCCCTTGGATAGACCAACCGTACCGATTGCCGAGACGACTTCGAACACGGCGTTCTCCAAATTAACAGCCGTATTGTTGACTTCTACCGCGCTGATTAGAATAACGCTTATTATCGCAACGAATATATATATGCAGATGACCGAGCTTGCCTGTTGGCTTGCTTCGCCTTCGAACCGCCTTTTATAAAGGTGAATTTCGTCGTAACGCTTTGCGTTTGCCACGAAAGATAGGAAGAATACCGCTAAGGTCACGGTTTTGATACCGCCTGCCGTAGAGCCGGGGCTGCCGCCTATAAACATATAGATTATGGTCAAAGCGCTCGTCGCACTCGTAACCGAAGAATATTCAACCGTGTTAAAGCCAGCCGTCCTGGGCGTTACCGACAAAAAGAGCGACGCTAAAATTTTCGTACCCGCGCTCTCACCGCCTATCGTTGCAGGGTTGTTCCATTCAAAAATAGCGAACAGCACCCAACCTAAGATTATCAACGCGCCCGTAGTAGTGAGCACTATCTTTGAGTGCAGAGAGTACTTTTTAAGGTGTATTCCGTGGTGAACGACGTCCCCCCACACGAAAAAGCCTATGCCGCCGACGATTATGAGAACGACGACGACGAGCGTTACGAGCGGATTGCCCACGAAACACATTAAAGACGACTTGCCTTCCACCACGCCCGTTATGGTAAAGCCTGCGTTACAAAACGCCGAGACGGACGTGAATACCGCCTGCCATATGCCTTGCCCCCAGCCGTAGACGGGGACGAACGCAAACGAAAGGGCAAACGCACCGACGAACTCAAACGCGAAAGTGCCGATTAGAATAATCTTTATAAGCCCCTTTACGCCGCTTAAATCAACGCTGCCTGCCGACTGCATTGCAATCTTGCGCTGAGACAGGGTGATATGGCGTTTTGCATACAGCGTAAACAGCGAAACGAAGGTTATAAAGCCCAAGCCGCCCACTTGAATTAAAAGCAAAATTACGGCTTGACCGAACCCCGACCAGTACGCAAACGTATCCTGAACTATAAGCCCCGTCACGCAAGAAGCGCTCGTCGCGGTGAAAAACGCCGTCATAAAGTCGATTTTACCGCTGTTCGTCGCAAACGGCATCGTAAGCATTGCAGTCCCGAATAAAATCATTATCACGAAACTGAGTACGACTACCGCCGACGCGGGGAATTTGAATTTTCTTAATTTAAATTTACCCATAGAATAAAGCGTAACCCTTTCGGCAAAATTGAATTATTGCCGTCAAACGATATACGCCCACGATATAATTGACAAAATTATATAACTTTTATCTAAAAAAATCAACCATATTTCACCCCTACCCCGTATTATAGGGTCAGGTTTTAGGTTTTGAAAATATTTAACAAAATAACATTATTTACTTTAGTAAAAGTGTTTGTAATTGTTGACATTTTGATAAGCAAGGTGCTATAATAATGTAAATTTCTGAGAAATATGTTATTTTTTAACACGAGGGTATTAACATGAAAAAGGAAAGAATTGAAGAAATTGCAGAAATTTTAGACAAACGCGGCAAAATGACGCTTGAACAGCTGGAAAAGGAATTCCCCAACGTTTCGCAGATGACCCTGCGCCGTGACTTGTACAAGCTTGAAGAGGACGGCAGAATTATAAGAGTACGCGGCGGCGCAATGTCGGTTAAGGAAGTGCAGAAGGTCTCCGGCGAGGCGTATACCAAAAAGACGACGATTAACACCGACGCCAAAATCGTAATCGCACAGAAGGCGGCTACCTTAATAGACGAGGACAGCTGTATCTTCTTAGACGGCGGCACTACCGCAATGTACCTTGCAAAGGAAATTTCCGACATAAAGTGCAACATTTTCACCAACGGTATCGCCGTTGCAATGGAACTTGCGCAGAAAAAGAACGTTAACATCACAATCGTCGGCGGACAGCTTATGAAAGACAACCTTTCAACTTCTTCCCCTGCCGCAAAGGACTACTTTGCTGCCAGCAATTTTGAGCTGGCAATCGTATCCGCAACCGCGTTCACGCCTGAAAACGGCTTCTCCTGCAGCAGCCAGATGGAAAGCGAACTTTTAAAGATGGTATTCCAGAAGGCAAGGCACGTATATATGATGCTCGACAGCTCTAAAATCGGTAAGATAAACCCCTACACTTTTGCGCATATCAGCGACATCGACGTACTCATTACCGACGACAAATTCCCCCGCGAATATAAGACGCTTTTAGAGCAGGAAAACGTCGTAGTTATGTAAATTCCTTAAAACACGATAATCGCCCGTACCGAGTCGGTACAGGCGATTTTTTTATCCGTAAATTTTGTTTAGCTATAAAAATCAGTCTTGACACAGATACTTTTCTACGAGCAAAGCGCATTGATAAATCTTGTCCGCACAGGGGCGGCGTTTATAGTAATCGGGCGTGCGCTCTTCAGGCTGAGCGGAGCTATCTTTAGGCAACGCCGCACCCAACAGCTCTGCACAGATGACCGAGCCGTTGTTCTCCTTAAACTCCCCCGCCATCTTTTGAATGACCGCGTATATCTCGCCGCGAAGCTTTAAATTGCCCGGCTCGCCGGAGCTTAACTTCATAGACGCAAGCGTAGCCATAGCCGCAACCGCACCGCAGGTTAGTCTCATTCTGCCCATACCGCCGCCTAAGCCTTCTGCAAATTTCATAGCGGTTACGCTGTCAAAGCCGAACAGGTCGGCAAACGCACCCACTACCGCCTGACTGCAATTATAACCTTGTAAAAACATCTCTCTTGCTCTATCTGCCCTGACGCCCATAATTACCACCTTTTTTTATATTATATCACCGCAAGTAAAGTTAGGCAAGCAAACGGCGTTATTTTGCCGACCGCAAACGGCAAAGGCGCAAAATTGACCGTTGACAAGATTTTACAGCCGTGATATAATATGGTTATCCCGCTTGATATGGGCAGGATAAGGTGGAGAAGAGATGAATAAAGAGTTAAACGACGGCGGTTTAGGAGAGCAGACCGCACGTCCCGTCGGCGTTCAGGGCGAAAACGCCGAGAGCGAGCTTGCCGAAGTTGAAGTCGCCGCCGCAGAGACCGCCGCGCTTCAGCCTGCAGATATAGACGACGATACTAATAGAGACGATTTGGGGACTTTCGGCGATAAGGTCGTAGAAGTTATTTCCTTAGAGAGCAACGTCGAAGAAGTATGCAAGCGCACAAAGCTCCCCGAAGTTGCCGCAAAATACCTTATGGGGTTGGTCTATATAGTCCTTGGCGCAGTCTGTGCGGCAATACCGCATTCTATCGAGTCGCTTCTGCCCTATATCGTGGGCGGAATTATGGGCGTATTTGCAATCGTGCGATTTGTATTCGCTATGATAGACAAGGAGTACGAGCATACCCATTCAAACAGGACGGCGTCGTCAATCATTATGCTCGGCGTGAGCATAATGATTGTGATTGAACACGAATGGGCGCACTCCTTTATACCCACCGTTTGGGGCGTTTGGGGGCTGTTTGAAGGCGCACACGCATTCAACCACGCCTTTTCCCGTATAGCTAAGCACAGGAGATATTTCTTCTATCTCGTTAAAGGTATAATAGAAATAGTAGTTGCGTTCCTGTTGTTATACGAACCCCACCAGTACGGCGAGCTACACATTATCGTGTTCGGCGTTTCGCTTATATTCGACGGCGTAATCGCACTTCCTGCCGTACATAAATTCCTTGCAAGAAGGTAAATTGATGAAAGCTTCTAATTTAGACTTAATGCGCATTGCCGCCGCGTTTGACGGCGAGTTCTCGCTATCCGATTTTTCGATAGACGAGTTGGACGCCCTTGCAGGCTATATAACCGACGACGACAGCCCCGAAGATATCAAGCGTAAATACTTTGAGTTTTACGACGATATTAAGGACAGGGTTTTAGATACGCATAAGTGGAGCGATTAATTTAGATACGATAAAGCGGCGCGGCGAAGGACTTCTTCGCCGCGCCGTTTACTATACGGTTTTATTTATTTTTTGCATTCACGACGGTTGCTCCTACCGCCTTGTGGGGATAGCGGACAAGCTCATTTCCGTCCTTACCTTCAAATTCCACGGCGCAAACGCCAAAGCTTTCGTAGGTGGAATAATAATACCTGCCCGTTTGGGGACTTACGCAGGAAGAATAGATAGTCTTTTCCTGACCCTGCCCCACCTGACATATGCCGCACGGCTGAAAGGCGGTGTTCAAAACGTGGAAAAACTGCATAACCCCGTCGTTCTCGCCTACGGTTTTAGTGGAATTTGCGCTGGCGAAAGCTGCCCTTACAAACCTTGACTGCGACGACCAGTCGCCGGGCAAGCCCATTCCGCCCATACCCCTGCTGTACGCGTCAAGCTGCACGCCGCCGCCAAAATCCGAACTGCGTTCCGCCGCGGTCACGTTGCGGTAGTTGTTTAAATTGAACAGTTGATAGTCAAATGGCGGATTGTTGGTTAAAACTCCTACGGGGTTTTCGTAGAGCTTAAGCCCGTCCTTAACGCACTCTACGGTTATGCACCTATCCCCGTCTGCAACGAGATAGTGCAGCTGCGCCGTCGGCATTTCTTTATTAAAGGGCGTACCCGTGATAACGGCTTTACTCAACTCGTATATCACCCCGTCAACGCTTGCGCACTTGCACATAAGATAGGGTATTAATTCAAACTGCGCAATTTCGCCTTTGCCCTTTCCCCCTTCGCCGTAACGGGCGTTCCCCACGAAATTCAACCCTGCGATATACAGCCCCTTTTCGTTCATTGCGTCATAGTACAGGGGGTAACCGTCTAAAACCTTTGCCGTACCGATAAAGGCAAAGTGTTTTGCACACTCGCCCATACCCCTAAAACTGAAAGGAAAGTTTCTCGGAGTTATCACCACTTCTTCGCCGTAGCTAAAGTCGTAGTCAAGCGTTCTGCCAAAGAATACGCCGCCTTTATCGCCTTTATTTAAGTAAACTGCCGTACACATTATTTTCACCCCGTTTCAGTTAAGTATGTTTAAATTTTTAATTTATATGCGGTGATAGTCCCCTGACCAAACCTTAGGTCAGGGGGACTTATTTCGTTATAATAAACTCTGCAAGCAATTAAAACTCAACGGTAAACTTACTGCCTTCGCCGAGCTTACTCTTAACGCTTATGTTCCAACCCGACTTGCGGCAAATCTTTTTAACGACCGCAAGTCCCAAGCCAAAGCCGCCGTTTTTGCCGTTATGCGATTTATCGACGGTGAAAAAGCGTGAAAAGACTTTGTCCAAATTCTCTTCGGCAATGCCTATGCCCGTATCTTCTACGGTTAGTCCGCCGTAGTTTAAGGTAACGGTAATCGTGCCGCCGTCCTTGTTGTACTTTATGGCGTTGCGCACAAGGTTTCCGAACACTTCGTTCAAGCGTTCGTGACGGGAAGAAACGATAACTTTATCTTCGATATTTTCTATTATGGTTATATTGCGTTTATCCGCTTCGGGCTTTAAAGAGAGCAAAATCTCTTTTGCAAGCGCAGAAAAGTCCACTTCGTACGAAGGCAAATCGTCGCTGTCTATTTCGCTGTAGTTGATTATGCAGGCGATTAAATTTGTCAGCCTTTCGCTTTGGGAAAGTATCGTGCGATAGGCAACGGCTTGCTGCTCTTTGGTCAAACCGCCGCCGCTTAACAGCTCGGCATAGCCGTGAATGGAAGTTAAAGGCGTGTTCATCTCGTGCGTGACGTTGGAAATAAATTCGTCCTTAGACGCCCTTGCCTTTTCCAAAAGCTCCTTTTCGGAACGGATTTCGTCCATCTGCCTTTGAATGTTGCGGTTTCTCTCGTTCAAAATATCGGCAACCGACTCAAGTTCTGTGTACTTAGTAGTAACCGAGTCGTTTGCCGCCGCTTGAGAAGCAAGCTTTTTGACGGGGCTTAAAATAAAGTAGGTCGCCACGAACGCAAGGACCATACACAACACTATCATCAGCCCTGCAAAAGCCGCAAACTGCGGCAGGATACTTACGAAAATGCTCCAGTCCGAATCGGTGAAAACCGCAATACGCACTAAAAAGCTATCGTTAAAATTCTTGCAGTAGTACACCATATTTTTCCCGAGCGTAGAGCTTGACCGCACCGCAAAGCCTTCGCCCTTTAATATGGCGTCCTTAACCTCCTGCCTGTCGGAATGGTTTTTCTCCAACTCGTCCGCTTCGCTGTCCGCAATCACCTTTCCATGCACGTCCATAAACGTCACTCTCGCCCCGTTCAGCTTTAGGGAAAAGGCGTCCACACCCTGCTTATCTAAGGTATATTCGGCGGTGTATTCGTTCATATACACCTTTAAATAGTCCTTACTTCCGTCTATTGAAGAGTTGTAGTACACCTGCGTTGCGCCTATACCGAATATAAGCACGCCGAGAAGAGCAATCCCCAACGACAGCAGCCAAATTCTCCATCTCATAACTTATACCCCACACCGAACACGGTCTCGATTTTAACGCCCAGCTTTCTTAGGCGAGCCACGTGATTGTCAAGCGTTCTCGTCTCGCCTGCGTCGTATCCCCACACTTCCGTCAATAGCTTTTCGCGGGATAGTACCTTGCCCGAGTTTTCCATAAACACCTTTAAAAGCTCGTATTCCTTTCTCTTTAAAAGCGCGGACTCGCCGTCTATTTCGCAAGCCATAGTCTCGGTATTAAGCTTTATATTGCCCACCGCAAGCACGCACTCTTTTTGCTTTTTTCTAAGCCTTGCGTTTACCCTTGCGGTAAGCTCCAACACGGAAAAGGGCTTTGAAACGTAGTCGTCCGCACCCATATTCAGCCCGTTGACCTTATCTTCTTCCTTACCCATAGCAGACAGCATTATGCAGTCGACTTCGGCAAAGTTTTCCTTGATATATTTAAGCGCCTGCAAGCCGCTTCCGTCGGGCAGCATTATGTCCAAAAGCGCTACGTCGGGCTGCTCGTTTGATAAATGCGCAATAAACGCCTTTAAGGTTGAAAACGCCACAACGTTCAACCCGTTCATCTCAAGGGCGACTTTGACGAGCCCTTTTATGCTCTCGTCGTCTTCTAAAATAAAAACTTTACCTTTCATAAATCACCTTTACGTTAATACCGCCATAAGCACGGTGCCTACGGTTAAAAGCGCAAGCCCTAACCAAGCTTTAATCGACGGTCTTTCCTTGAAAAATATAACCGAAAAAATTACGGTTATGAGTATACTAAGCTTATCAATTGGCACGACGACGCTCACCTGACCGTGCTGCAACGCGTAGTAGTAGCATAGCCAGCTTGCGCCCGTCGCTATGCCCGATAAAATTAAAAAAATTACGTGCTTAAATTTTAGCTCTTTGACGAACTTAGTTTCCCTTTTGCAAAAGACTATAAGCCACGCCATAACCAGCACCACGCAGGTGCGGATTGCCGTTGCAAGGTTGGAATTAACCCCTTCTATGCCCACCTTTGCGAGAATAGAAGTTGCGGCGGCAAACACGGCGGAGAGAAGTGCGAATATAAGCCAAACAAACCTACTCTTCCCTTCCTTGTCGTCGCCCCTTTTTATATCTATCATAAGAAACGTTCCGACGCCGATTGCGGCAAGGCAGATAAGCTTTATCCACCACCTGCCCCGCTCTTCGGGGAAGATGATTATCGCAAACAGTACGGACAAAATTACGCTCGACTTATCGACGGCGGCAACCTTAGAAACTTCGCCTACGGACAGCGCTTTAAAATAACAAATCCAGCTTGCACCCGTGGCTAAGCCCGAAAGAATAAGGAATATAATCGCCTTTAAGCTTATTTCCCCAAACCCTTGGTATGCGCCCGTGATAAACACCATTGCCCAGGCAAACACCAAAACGACAGCCGTGCGCACCGCAGTAGCTACGTTAGAATTAGTATTTTTAAGCCCGACTTTAGATAGAATTGCCGTTAAAGCTGCAAACACGGCGGAAAGTATTGCCGCAAATATCCACATAGTTTAATCACCCCGCTACGGTTTAATTATACCACGCCGAACGCAATGCGCAATAATTTAACTGCAATAAATTTAATTGTTCGTAATTAACCGAAACGCCCGTTGATATAGTCGTCCGTGCGCTTATCCACGGGGGAAGAGAATATCTTCTTGGTCTCGTCCATCTCTATCATCTCGCCTAAAAGGAAGTACGCGGTGTAGTCTGCAATACGGAACGCCTGTTGCATATTGTGCGTGACCATAATAACCGTCATATCCTTTTTAAGTTCCATACACAGCTCTTCTATCTTGCCCGTTGAAATGGGGTCGAGTGCGCTGGTAGGTTCGTCCATTAAAAGTATTTGCGGCTGAACGGCGAGCGCACGGGCTATACACAGCCTTTGCTGCTGTCCGCCCGAAAGCCCTAAGGCAGACTTGTTCAATCTGTCTTTGACTTCTTCCCACATAGCCGCACCCTTTAAAGAGTGTTCGACGATAGAATCAAGCTCGTCCTTCTTTCTTATGCCGAAAGTTCTCGGGCCGTAGGCTACGTTGTCGTACACGCTCATAGCAAGTGGGTTGGGGCGTTGAAACACCATACCCACGTTCTTCCTTAATCGGGGCAAATCGCACTTTTTGTCGTAGATATTCGTGTTGCCCACCTTAATCTCGCCCGTTATTTTACAGCCCTCGACTAAGTCGTTCATACGGTTTAACGACTTTATAAGCGTAGACTTACCGCACCCCGAAGGACCGATTAACGCCGTAAGCTTTTTTACGGGGAAGTCCATATAAATACTTCTCAAGGCGTGAAAACTACCGTAGTATAAGTTCATTTCCTTTACCGAAACGGCAATATCGCCCTTTATTTCAAAATCTTCAATTTTTTTCATTTTTACACCTATTCGCCTTTATCTTTTCAACCGTTCGCTTTATAAAGCTCTTTTTGCCTGCCGACTTGTTGTGGAAATGCTGTTCTACGAAGAACACCAAAAGGTTTAATAGTATTACGAATATTATCAGCACCGCGCCCGTTGCGTAGCACTTATCAACTTCTAACCCTTCCGCCATAAAGGTGTACATAAGCACGGCGAACGTCGACCCGGGCGAAGTCAAGCCCTTAGGCATTCTTATAAACGAACCTGCCGTAAAGATTAATGCGGCGCTCTCGCCGACAATTCTGCCGATTGAAAGTATTACCGAAGTTATTATACCTGCAAGCGCTTGGGGCAAAACCACTACGAAAATCGTCTTGACCTTGCCTGCGCCTAAGGCATAGCTCGCCTCTCGCATACTGTCCGGCACTTCAGAAAGGCTCTGTTCGGTACTCCTTATAATCGTAGGTAAAATCATTAAAACCATCGTGAACGAGCCGCACAGTATACTGTAGCCCATATTCATAAAATTGCCGAAGAAGATTGCGCCGAATATGCCGAAGATTATGGACGGCACGCCGGCTAAGGTATCGGTAAACAGCCTTATGACTTTAACGAACTTACTGCCCCTTTTTGCGTATTCGTTGAGATATATTGCCGCACCTATGCCGAGCGGCAGGGCGATTGCAAGCGAAATTAAAATGATTAATCCCGTAGTAACGAAGGCAGGGGCTAAGGTTACGTTTGCGTTAGTACTCTTGCCGAACAGAAAGTCGCCCGTTATATGCGGCAATCCGTTTGCAAGCACGAACACGATTAAAAATACTAAAACGACTGCAACCAAGGCGGCGATTATATAGGAGAGTATCCACAGGATATCCTGCACGCTTCCGCCCTTTTTAAACTT
>CAMAHZ010000023.1 GCA_945834965.1 uncultured Clostridia bacterium
TCAACAATTGATTTGTTAGGCTTTAAACTGTTTGTAACAAAAAACGCCGTTTAAGCGGCGTTTTTTAATGCTGATAAATGATTACTCGTTAAAGAAATCACATATTATTGAATTTTGGACGTAGAGATATTCGGGCTTGATACGAAGAAAGCCTTCCACTTCTTCTAAAAACTCTGCGTTCTTTTCAAGTGCGGCGGCGTATTCGGTGCGGAAATTGCAATTAAAGCTTTTTTCAAACTTAGCAAGGTTAAGCCCCTTTGCGGTGCGCATTGCGAGCATAATGCTCTCTTCCATCGCCCCCTGCCTTTCCACCTTTTCGCTGTTTACTACGGGGAAGTGGTTGGTCATTACGCATTTGAAATATTCGTCTAAATCGAAAGTGTTGGTAAAGCGAACGTCTTTTATATGCGACGACGCCGATACGCCGAAGCCGATATATTCGCCCCTGTTCCAGTAGTTTAAATTGTGTCTGCTCTCTTTACCGCGCTTGCAGAAGTTTGATACTTCGTACCTTTCAAAGCCGAGTTCTTTAAGCTTTTGCACGCCGAAGTCGTACATTGACGCAACTTCGTCGCCGTCGGGCAGTTCGCCGTTGAGATAGTCGGAATATATGGGCGTGCCGTCTTCGGGGGTCAATGCGTACATACTGATATGGCTTGCGCCGAATGACGACGCAACCTGAATAGATTTTGAGATATCGTCTTTGGTTTGCCCCTTTAAACCTATCATTATGTCGACGCTGAAGTTTTCGCCGCTTAAATACTTTGCGCAGGTGACGAATTGATTGAGCGTATGACACCTACCGAGCTCTTCAAGCTGGCTGTCAATCGCCGTCTGCAAGCCCACCGAAAAGCGGTTTATACCCACCTTTTTATACAGCTCTATCTTTTCCTTGCTGACCGTGCCGGGGTTCATTTCGATTGTTATTTCGGCGTTATCCGACAGCTTAAAATATTTCTTAGCCGCCGCAACGAGCATTGCGATATAGCTTTCGTCGATAATCGACGGCGTGCCGCCGCCTATGTATAACGTATCGAAAACGTAGTCCTTTAACTCTTCCTGACGCATAGCCATTTCGTGATACACGCAGGTCATATAACTCTCTGCAAAGCCTAATTTGTCGGGGAAAGACGTAAAGTCGCAATAGCGGCATTTTTGTCTGCAAAATGGAATATGTACGTAAATTCCTGCCATTTAACACCTATACTTGTTTAAATCTACTTTATCGTTTGAAACGGTTACGCCTTCGCTTTCGAGCAGCTCTTTCTGCGCCTGAATTCCGCCGAAGGCAAAAGAAGCGCTTAAACTTCCGTCCGCAAAGACCACCCTGTGACAGGGTATTTCTATAGGGCGGGGATTGTTATGCAACGCCCACCCGACCTGACGGGAACAGCGTGGTGCGCCTACCGCCCTTGCTATATCGCCGTAGGTTGAAACCTTACCCAAAGGTATGGCTTTAACCGCCTGATATACCGCATCGAAGAAGGTTTGTTCCATTGAACGGTTAGTCCTTATTGGTCTTTAAAATTTGCATAAACACTTCGGAAGGCACTTCTACGCTGCCGATAGTACGCATACGCTTTTTGCCTTCTTTCTGCTTTTCAAGCAGCTTCTTTTTACGGGTTATGTCACCGCCGTAGCACTTCGCCAAGACGTCCTTTCGCATAGCCTTGACCGTCTCCCTTGCGATAATCTTACCGCCGATTGCCGCCTGAACGGGTATTTCAAAGAGCTGACGGGGAATTGCTTCCTTAAGGTTTTCACAAAGCGTTCTGCCGCGGTTATACGCGCCGTCTTCGTGAACGATGATTGAGAGTGCGTCGCACACTTCGCCGTTAAGCAAAATATCGAGCTTGACGAGCTTAGAGCGTTCGTAACCTAAAAATTCGTAGTCGAAGCTTGCATAGCCCCTTGTGCGTGATTTAATCTGGTCGAAGAAGTCAAAAATTATTTCGTTTAAGGGCAGTCTGTATTCAAGCTTTACTCGGTTTGCATCTAAATAGGTCATTTGCTCGAACACGCCCCTTTTGTCCCTGCACAAGTCCATAACCTGCCCCAAATAGTCGGGGGGCGAATAGATGTCGGTATGGACGATAGGCTCTTCCATATAGTCAATCTCGGACACGGGCGGAAGGTGAGACGGGTTGTCGACAAACATTTCGCTGCCGTCTGTTTTAATAACCTTATAACTAACCGAAGGTGCGGTAGTGATTATGTCTAAATTAAACTCCCTTTCAAGCCTTTCCTGCATAATTTCCATATGCAAAAGCCCCAAAAAGCCGCAACGGAAGCCAAAGCCCAAAGCCTGAGAAGTGTCGGCTTCGAAGGTTAATGAAGCGTCGTTTAACTGCAGTTTTAAAAGGGCGTCCTTCAAGTCGCCGAATTTACTGCCGTCAAGCGGATAGATACCGCAGAACACTACGGGCTGTACCTTTTTATAGCCGGGAAGGGGGTCGGAAGCCCTGTCGTCTGCGTTGATTACGGTATCGCCGACGGCTACGTCCTGAATGGACTTGATAGACGCCGCAATATAGCCTACTTCGCCTGCGTATAACCCGTCTTTAGGAAGTTGGGCAGGCGCGAAAACGCCGACCTCGGTTACTTCGTAAACCTTGTCAGCACGGAACGTCGTGATTTTATCGCCCACCTTTACTTTGCCGTCTTTAACCCTGACGAAGAGCATTACGCCCTTGTAATTGTCGTAGTAGCTATCGAAAATCAAAGCCTTTAAAGGCGCGTCCAAATCGCCGTCGGGGGCAGGGAAATATTTTACGCAGGCTTCCAAAACGTCTTTTACGTTAGTGCCGTCCTTTGCAGAGATTAAGGGTGCGTAGGAAGCGTCTAAGCCTATTACGTCTTCTATCTCCTTTTTAACTTCGTCGGGTCGTGCGGAAGGCAAGTCGATTTTGTTGACTACGGGCAGAATCTCAAGATTGTTATCGAGTGCGAGATAGACGTTTGCAAGCGTCTGTGCTTCTATGCCCTGACTTGCGTCCACAATTAAAATCGCACCTTCGCATGCAGCGAGCGAACGGGAAACTTCGTAGGTAAAGTCGACGTGACCGGGCGTGTCGATTAGGTTGAACACGTACTCGTTACCGTCGTCGGCGTCGTAGAACATTCTTACGGGTGTGAGCTTAATCGTTATGCCCCTTTCCCTTTCTATGTCCATACTGTCCAAAAGCTGGTCTTCCATATCCCTTTTGGATACCTGACCGGTCAGTTCCATAAGTCTGTCCGCTAAGGTGGACTTGCCGTGGTCTATGTGCGCAACTATGCAAAAGTTGCGGATAAATTGATTAGGCTTTTTCATATAACTTAATTATATATAAAAGGCGGAAAAAAGTAAATAAAATTCGGCGTTCTTTTTACGAACGCCGAACACATTTTAATTTATTAAATTAAGTTTTTACGCCGTTAAAACACCCTTTGCGGCATTTTTAATGTACTCAATGAATTTTGCCTTGGGTATGGGGCGAGAGAAATAATAGCCCTGTATGTAGTCGCACCCAAGCTCTTCTAAAGCGGTGAGCATCTCCTTCGTCTCTACGCCTTCGGCAACTATTTTGAGTCCTAAGCCGTGCAACATAGGCATATAGTGCTTTAAAATAGGCTCGTACTTTTCAGTACTCATATACGCCCAGACGAGAGCCTTATCGAGCTTGACTATATCGAACGGGAAGTTGATTAAGTACTCCACCGAAGAGAAGCCCGAACCGAAGTCGTCCAACGAAATGGTGAAACCACTTCTGTGCAATTCCCTTAATCTTGACTGCAACAGCGCGTATGACTTTGCCGAAGCAGTTTCGGTAACTTCTAAATTGACCATATTTCTCGGCACGTCGTACTTTTCAAGTATAGCGTTTATGTCGTCCGTGATTTCTGGGTGCATACATTGAATTACGGATAGATTTACATCGATAAAGTCTATGCCGTAGTTCTGCGGACAATCGTTTTTGATGAACCTGCACACTTCTTCGATTACGAAATGACCTATTTCCACTATCTTGCCCGTCTCTTCCGCAATGGGAATAAATTCGTCGGGACCGACGAAACCTATCTCGGAATCAATCAATCTTATAAGCGCTTCGCACGAGCTTATGCGCTTTTCCGCAACCGAATAGATAGGTTGATAATAGACTTCAAATCCGTTGTTTTTCAAGGCGTTTTGAATTGCGTATTCAACGTGTTCCCTGCGGCGGGATTTTTCCACCGCTTCCTTATCGGCGATAAGCACCTTATCCGACGCCTTTGCAATCGAACGATAGTACTTTAAAATTTCTTCCAAATCGGAGACCTGGTCGGTTATCGTAGGCATTGCGATTACGCAACCCGTATACGCTATGCGGATTTTCGTTTCGTTTACTTCAACGGGTTCTTCAAACACGGCTTTGAACTTAGGTTCAAATTCCTTATACTCCCCTTCGTCGTTGAAATTTATTGCGAAACGAGCGCCGTTCAAACGGAATAAGAGCAACTTTTTAGGAAGAATACCCCTTATTCGGTTTGCCATTTCCTTAATTACGTCGTTGCCGCCCCTTATGCCGAAGGTCGTGTTGACGATAGCCATATTGCCAAGCTCGAACACGAACGCAATGAACGGCTTGCCCGAATGTAACCTTTCGTTGGTGCGGTATAAGTGAGTGCGGCTGTTGAACATACCGCTGACGTGGTCAATCTCGTCTTCGGGGCGCTGTAACGTAACGTAGACGAGAAGAACCGCTATCGAGAGCGCAAACGAACTAATTTGTATCTGGTATGCGATAACGTCGAATATGAGCAGTATCTGCCATACGTTTGCAAAGGCGTTTATTGCACTAAAGAAATAGACGTTAAGCCGTTGCGTAAAGCTGAGCTTGGACCTGTTCAATGCGACGATGACGACTGCGCACGCAGTTGAAAGCAGCTGACCTGCGTTGACGATAGAGCCGTAAACGCTTTTATGAATTTGCATAACGCCGCTGAGTGCGAAAATATTGAATAAAAGCCCTACCGCCACTACCGAACAAAGACTTATTGCGGCAACCCTGCACCACAATTTCTTGCTTGCGTCTTTGTAGACGAGATGCGCCACGTAAATGAAGAATATTATACCTGCAAGGTTATAAAACGCTTCGTAGAGAAGCTGAAGCACGCCGCAGATTGTCGGCGAGATATAGAACACGCTTTGCAGTACGCAGAACAGGTTGAAAACCGAAGCCACCAACGAACAGCCTGCAAGCATATAGAAAAGCTTTGTCAGCTTGTTGCGGAGTTTTTTGTTCGTAAAGAAATTGACGAGAACGAGCGCGTTTAAAAGTATTGCGCAAATATCAAAACTGCAATAGGGTAGATTATGTAAGCCGACTGTAAACTTAGCTAACAAATCTAAATTCATACGATTTTACCTCCCTTTGCATTGATATAAATTGCGTTAAAGGCAAATTTTCCCACCTTTAACGATTTTTATTATAACACCGTGATTTTAATTTTTCAATACTTATGAAAAACCTTTTACGCAATAATTACAAATATTTACAATTAGTCACACTTATTATTTCGATTAGTCAACCGTAGCGAGCCTTGCGCACAGCTGGGGCGACGAGAGTATCGTACAGCCGCCGATAACCGACGCGAGCGAAGGCTCTTCGCAGACGTTTACGGGTATTTCGAGCTTGGCGGAAACGTAGTCGGCAAGCCCGTCCATCTTTGCAAGCCCGCCCGAGAGATAGACGCCGCCTTCCGCCACCGCAGAAGATACTTCGGCAGGCAGGTCGGATAGCACTACCCTTACGTATTCGCAGATTTTATCGACGTACAGGCGGATAACTTCTTCCAAATCGTACGAGTTGACCGCCGTCTGCGAAGGGTTGCCCGTGCGGATATCCCTGCCGCCGATAACGAGCGTCTTGTTGTCGTCTTCGATTAAACTGCCCACCGTGTTTTTTAATTTTTCCGCAGTATTCGCACCTATTCTCACGAAGAATTTGTCCGCAAGCAAATCCATAATATGCACGTCGATATTGCCGCCGCCCAAATTAACCGTAAAACCCGATATTATTCCGTCCAACGAAAAGACCGCGACGTCGGTTTTACCGTAGCCTAAATCAAGGCAGAATACGGGACGGGTCTTGGAAATGGTTACGTTATGACCGAATACCGCGGCGTAGGGCGTGCGTGTGAAATACACCCTGCCTATTCCGCAATCCGCACCTAAATCGGCGTACTTTTGCCTTAATTTTTCGTCTGCACTACAGGGTACGACGAACATAATTTCCGTCTTTAACGCCTTACGGGGCGTGATTTCTATCTTTTCTAAAAAATACCTTAAAAGCTGAGCCGTAAGCTCGGGGTGGACTATGTCGCCTTCAAATACGGGGTTTACAATACGGGTGTCCTTTGCGGCTTTGCCCGAAAGTTCCCTTGCCGTATTGCCGTAGGCTTTGACGATTACGCCGTCGTCTTCTTCAGCAACGGCAACGCAAGTCGCTTCCGAAAGCACTACGCCGCAGCCAAGCATATATATTTTGGTAGTCCAACTGCCTAAATCAATTACAAGTCTGTTCATTCTTCTTACTCAACGCCCTATTATAAGGCGTCCTTAACCATTGTTTTAACCAACTCTACGGGTAGCCCTACTACGTTTGTATAACTGCCCGAAAAGCTTTTTACGACGCCGCCGTCCTGTATGCCGTAGCTGCCTGCCTTATCCATAGGAGAGCCGCCTGCAACGTAACCTTTAATAAATTCGTCCGAAAGCTCGTTAAAGGTTACTTCGGTTACGTCTACGCTGATAAGCCTTTTATTTCCGTTGCGGATACACACGCCCGTCATAACCTGATGCGTTTGGTTGGATAGAGCCTTAAGCGTGTTAATCGCGTCCTGCTTATCCTTGGGTTTGCCCAAAATTTTACCGTTGAAAACGACTACCGTGTCACAGCCTATTACAAGGCAATCGGAGTGAGATGAAAACACTTCGTCGCACTTTTGCGCCGCAAGGGCGGCAACGTAGGCTTCAGGCGGCAGGCTTTTATCCGCCCTTTCCTGCCCGACGGCAGGGATAATTTCAAACTGCGGAATAATTTGTGATAATAATTGCTTTCTGCGCGGAGACGCGCTAGCTAAAATGACCATATTTTTTACGGTTGATTGAGCTAAAACAAATGCCGCAAAGCGCGGCATTTAAGTTTTTATTGCATTATAATTAAAGTATTTCTAAGTTCTTGCGGAAGGACTTTTTAAATTCGCTTGCGGCGGCAAGTGCGTCTCTGATTTCCAAGGACGCGTCGCCTTCAACTTCCGTCTTCATAATGACGGAATCGCCCAAAATATCGCAGTTTATTCCCTTGACTACGCCTGCCATACTTCTATCCAAGCTCTCTGCAATGCGGAGCATTACGCCAAGGCGTTTTACGATTTCCACGTCGTCTTCCTGCAATACGTCCCTGAAGCGGTTCCACTCATAGGCGTTGATATCTTCCTTTTTATGGCAGCATGCGGTGAAAGCCGCAAGCACGATTTCCCTGTGGGTTACGCCGTAAAGGGTTGAATTTAAAATCATATAACAGCTGTGGCGCTGGTGGTTGTAGTACTTGATTCTCATACCGCAGTCGTGCAAGGTTGCGGCAATTTTAAGCACCTTGAGATACTGCCTGGGGAATTTGTGCAATACCCTGAGCTGTTTGAAAAGCTGTACGCTTAAATTAACGACGTGTTCAACGTGCTTTTCGTCGCAGTCGTAGTACTTTACGAGCGTGGTGAGCGAATAGTTCATAACGTCGGATACGGGTTTATCTATGGTCGAAGGCAACGCTTGATTGAACATTATACCTTCCCTTAAGCCCGAACCTGAAATTGTAAAGTTATCGAAGTTACACTTGTTGATAAATACTTTGATAATTGCAAGCGCGGCGGGAAGGATATCCGCACGCTCTGCCGACAAGCCCTTTATCTTCTTTTTCTTGTCAAGGTCGAGAACCTTTATCATATCGTAGACGGGATAAAAATCTTCTGCCGCAAGATTGAAGTTATGAACGGTATCCAAGGGATACTTATGAACCATTTTGGTTATTTTGAAGAGATTGCGGAAAGAACCGCCCACGCCTATAAGCTGCGTGTCGGGGTCGATTTCGTTGAGCCATTCAATGGCGTTCAACTGCTCTGCAACGTACTCTTCCATCTTTGCCGCCTGCTCTTCAGGCTTTAGGGCAGGGTCGGAGAAAAGGTCGGTCAAAGTAACCGCACCCAAAGGAATGGTCGCAAAGTTGAGCATATTCCTGCGGTTGTAGTAGACGATTTTGGTACAGCCGCCGCCGATTTCCAAAATTATGCCCTTGGGAATATCCATCGTATTTATTACGCCGCGATAGACGAGCGTGCACTCTTCTTCCGCAGTTAAAACGCGGAGCTTGATGCCGCAGCTCGTTTGAATTTCGTCTAAGAACGAACGCTGGTTTTTTGCACGGCGAACGGCTTCGGTTGCAACGGCGATTATTCGGGTTGCACCGCTTGCGTCGCACAGCCTTTTGAACATACGCAGCGTCTTGATAGTTTCGGCAACTCGCTGGGGCTTTAAAAAGCCGTCACGCTCCATATCATGACCAAGCCTTACGCTTTCTTTCAATTCGTCCACGACCATAAAATAGCCCTGTTCAAAAAGGTTTACGATGACGAGCCTTGCCGAGTTGGACCCAAGGTCAATAATACCTATCTTTTCCAAAATATTTACTCTCCTTTTCAGACAAAAATTATTGCCTAAAATGCCTTTCTAAATTACCGTATATCTGTAAAAAAAACTTTTTACCACTATGATGAATTATAGCACCGATGGTTGATTTTGTATAGAGATTTTAAAAATTATTGTGCAAATTGCACAAAAAATAAAGACGGTTATACACCGTCTTACTTATAATGGCTACATAAATTTAATATTCGAGCGTAAAACTTATAAATCGGCAACGCGCTTATGGGTAAGCGGACAGACGAAATCGGGGACTATTTCCTTAAGCGGGGTCAGGACGAAATCCCTGTTTTTATAGTCGGGGTGGGGAATGCAAAGCCCCGTCTCTTCCACGATTTTATTACCGAAAAAAACTATATCTATATCGAGCGTTCTATCCGCCCAACGCTGAGTGCGCACTCTGCCCCCTTCTTCTTCGATTTTATGAATTACTTTAAGCAACTCTTCGGGCGATAAAATGGTGCTTACAAGCACGGCGCCGTTTAAAAACGTGTTCTTTGCGACGCCGCCGTAGGGCGCCGTTTGAATAAAGCTTGAAACCTTTAAAACTTCTACCCCGTCGCACTTTTTTAGCCTATCGACGGCGAAGTTTAACGCGCCTTGCCTGTCGCCCTGACTTGAGCCGAGAGATAAAACCACTTCGTTACGCTCTACTTTAGCCGTGACGGAAACGTCGTCGAACGGGTGCGGTATGGGTGCATGCGGCTTATGAACGGTTACTTCCACCGACTTAATTATGGGGAACGCCTGAACGACCTTAACCGCCGCACCGTGAGCAAGCCTTTCGATAAGGTTGAAAGAATTTTGCTTGCAGTAATTGGTGACAATCGTACACACTTCGGCGTAGTTTACCGTTTTATCTACGTCGTCGGTGGAGACGGCGTTTGAAATATCGCAGTCGATTGCGACGTCGAACACGAAGGGCTGCGGTTCGCACTTTTCGCTCTCCAACACGCCGTGGCAGGCAGAGACCTTTACGCCCTTGATATTAATTGCGCTCATATTCTTCCTTTATCGCTTGAAAATTTTCCTTTACGTCGTGTACCCTTACGAACAGCACCTTGTCCCTTACGGCAAGGCGAGTCGAGTTGACGGTGGCTTGCAGTCTGTCTTTAACGTCGCCGCCGAACATAGACTTGCGGCTCGTACCCAAAAGCAGGGGATAGCCGAGCTTGTTAAGCCTGCCGTAGCCGTTTAACAGCTGCCAATTTTGCTCTTTATCCTTGGCAAAGCCTATGCCGCCGTCAAGGCAGATTTTTTCCCTGTCTACACCCGCGTCCAACGCCTTTTGAACGGAAGAAGATAAAAAGCTTTCAATCTGGGGAAAGATATCGCCTTCAAGCTTTGTTTTTGCATTGTGCATAATGCACACCGAGCCGTTGGCTTTTGCGACTATATTTGCCATTCCTTCCGCCGTTAACCCCCATATATCATTGAGTAAATGCGCACCCATATCGAACGCCGCCTTTGCAACAGACGGAAAATAGGTGTCTACCGAAACGGGGATATCGAAGTTTTTTAAGATTGCCGTTAAGGGTTTTTCTAAACGGGCAAGTTCTTCTTCGGGCGGCACTTCTAAATAGCCGGGTCGAGTGGACTGCGCGCCTAAGTCTATTATTGCGGCACCGTCCTTTATAGCCCTTTCAGTTTTGAACAAGACTTCGTCGCAAGAAGTTCGGCTTGCGGAATAAAAGCTGTCCGGCGTTAGGTTAATAATAGCCATAACGTAGGTGTAGTTTTCAAATTTTTTATTGCCGATAATCATAGCTTAGCCCTTTATGATTGCAAGCGCCCTTGATATCTCTTCCTGCGGGAAGTCGCCTAAAACTTTATAAGTTACCGTACTCGTACCCGGCTTTTTTACGCCGCGGCAGGTCATACAGGTATGCTCTGCATCGCAATAGACGAGCACGCCTTTGGGGGCAAGCTCGGTCATAATCGCTTGCGCAATCTGCGAAGTCAGCCTTTCCTGAAGCTGTAAGTTTTTGGCGAAAGCCTCTACGCAACGGGCGAGCTTTGAAAGCCCCACCACCTTGCCGTCGGGGATATACGCAATTGCCACCTTGCCGAAAAAGGGCATTAAATGATGCTCGCAAGTGGACGAAAAGGTGATGTCCTTTTCGATAATCATATCTCCGCCTTCTACGTTAAAGGTCTTTGCAAGGGCGAGCTTTGCCGCCTGTTCGGAGCCTGAAGTAAATTCCGCAAACGCTTCCGCAACCCTTCTCGGGGTATCTTTTAACCCTTCTCTTTGGGGGTCTTCCCCTATAGCTATGAGCAAATCTTCTATTGCCTTCATTGCCGCTTTCTTATCCACTCTCTTGCCTCCTTTATAAACGTAAACGAACCGCACACCACAACTACCTTGCACGTTGTTTGGTCAAGTGCGCAAGACACGTCCTTTGCGGTAATATAATCTATTTTGCCTGAAAATGCGTTAATTATTTTCTCTATATCCATTGCCCTGACGCTTGGCGGACTGAAAAGGATTGCCCTTTTAAAGCAAGGGGCGAGAAGGTTTGCTACGCTTTCTACGTCCTTGTCCGAAAGACAGCCGAACACAAGCTCCTTTTCCCCGTCGATTTTTTTAAGCGTATCGACAAGCTGTGCGATTGCACCCGGGTTGTGACCGCCGTCTAAGATATATTTAACGCCGCCTGCCTGCTCGATTTCCACCCTGCCGCCGAGCTTGGCAAGCTTTAAGCCTTGCGCTATCGCACTATCTTCTATACCCAAGAGCTTGCAGGTATCTATTGCCGTTGCCGCGTTGAAAAGCTGTGCTTTGCCGAGCATATTAATTTCGTAACGACCGCCCTTATAGCTGAAAGCCTGACCAAGCTTTTCGCATTTTTCTTCAATTAAATCCGTTCCTGCAAAAACGGGGTTGAACCTTGCAAAAAAGTCTATAACTTCCTGCGGTTGGTAGCAAGAGACGACTGTCGGACAGTCCTTTATTATGCCGCTTTTTGCTTGACAAATCTCGGTTAAGGTTGAGCCGAGCTCGGCAGTATGTTCAAGCGAGATAGAAGTTATGACGGCGACCTTTTTATTTGCGATTGCGTTGGTCGCGTCGTCCCTGCCGCCTAAGCCGCACTCGACCACGGCGTACTCGCACCCTTCCCTATAAAAGGCGTAAAGGGCTGCCGCCGTTTGAATTTCAAAGGGCGACGGCGTATCTTCTATATCTTTGGCAATCGCCTTGACTTCTTCTAAATAGCCGTCTAAACGCTCGGCATTAAGAGGCGTGCCGTCTATGCGGAACTGTTCTTCAAACGAAAAGACCTGCGGCGAAGTGAAAGTACCCACCCTTTTATTTGCCGCAATCAGGACGGAAGTTATATATTCCGCCGTACTGCCCTTGCCGTTAGTGCCTGCAATATGGATGATTTTTAGTTTTTTATCGGGGTTGTTGCACAACTTTAAAAGCTGAACGCAACGCCCCACGCCGTACTTGCGAATTTCCTGCTGCATTAAAAAACGGACTCCCTATTTTTGGCGTCCGCTTGAGTAAACAACTTTAAGGACGCACCCGACAACCGCAGGTAAATCACCTTTCGTGCAGGGGCTGTCCACGCCCCGTGCCACTTTACGCTGTTCGGGATAATTAAATTATATCACGGCAAGAAGTAATTTGCAATCAATTTGCGGTCAAGTTTAAACGTTAGTGCCAAAAAGCAAGGTTGATATTATAAAAGGTTGATATTATAATAAGTTTATCGTTTATTAATAGTCCTTTTTACAT
>CAMAHZ010000024.1 GCA_945834965.1 uncultured Clostridia bacterium
TTTTTATAGCCGCCGCTGCCGTGCGCAATAGCCCTTGAGATTCTTGAAAGCGTCGCGCTTGAAATCTCGGTTTCGGCTATAATCTCATTATAGGTCTTACCTTCAAGCATAAGCTTTGCCGCATACGCACGCTGTGCCATCTGTTCCAACTCTTTATAGGTACAAAGGTCGTCGAAAAACGCACGGCAATCTTCTACTGAAGAGAGCTTAACGAAAAGTTCATATAGTTCATTTAAATGTAAATCAGAATTTTTCATATCACAACCAACTAATTTACGATTATTATACTTTATTGCGTTAAAGAAGTAAAGCGTTTTTACAATAAATTAGCGGAAAAAACAAAAAATTTTTTCCGCCGAGATTTAATGTTTAATTTGCCTATGCTAAAACGCAAGTTTTTCATAAGAAGTTTAAATTTTATAGGCAATCGGTTGCCTGTCTTTGTAATAATACAACTCATTAACGCCGACTTGCTTTAAAAAGTCTTTAAGCATTTGAGCATTTTTATAATAATTATTTGAATTGTGAGCGTCACTACCAAAAGATAAAAGCTTGCCGCCGAGCTGTATATACCTTTCAATTATATCCATATCGGGCAGAAAAGTACAGCCGCCTACACCGCTCGACGTATTAATTTCAAGGCACTTATCTTTAGAGATTATCGCCTTTAAAATTTCGTCTAAAATATCTGAATAGTCTAAGTATTTAATCTGCGAACCTTCGCCCGTTCTATATCTGCAGACGTAACCGATATGCCCGATAATCTGATAATCGTAATCTGCGTTAACGCTTTCAAGTACGCCTTTAAAATACTCTAAGTAACTGTCTTTTAAAGGTTTTCCTTCAAAGAATTTATCGTGATAGCAATCTCCGCGATTTGGCAGAGTGTGCAAACTGTTTATAACGTAATCGAAAGGATAATTTTGTAAAAGCTCTTTATATTTTGGCTCGGCTTCTTTTCTGTAGCCAAACTCAATCCCCTGCAAAATTTCTACGTCGGGATAATCCTTATTAAGCTTTTCTATATAATTCGTATACCTGTCCAAATCGGCGAGAGTTACGTCCTTTTCACCGTCTAAAAAGGCGTCGAAGTCGTAATGCTCGGAAAATCCGATTGTTTTAACCCCAAGCTCTTTAGCTCTTTTTATATAGTTTTCAGGCTCTTCCTTGCTGTCGAAGGAAATTTTCGTATGCAGATGAACGTCTACCATTGAATTATTTGCCGTACTTTTGCTCGATTGCAGTAATTTTATCAACGCGCCTTTGGTGTCTGCCGCCTTCAAATTCAGTAGTTAAGAAGGTTTCAACAATTTGAAGCGCATAGCCTACGCCGACCACCTTTTCACCCATTGCAAGCACGTTAGAATCATTGTGCAGACGGGTAAATTTAGCGCAATAAGCGTCGTGGCAATGGGCGCACCTTACTCCGGGTACTTTGTTGGCTACGATAGAAACGCCGATACCCGTTGAGCAAACTAAAATGCCTTTATCGCATTCGCCGCTTGCCACGGCTTCAGCCGCAGGAAGAGCAAAGTCGGGATAGTCACAGCTATCGGTAGTATTTGTTCCAAAATCAACGTATTCGTAACCGTTTTCGTTAAGGTATGCAATAATAGCTTTCTTTAAGTTAAGTCCGCCGTGGTCGCAAGCAAGAGCAATTTTCATAAGTTCTCCTTATAATTTAAAATGAAGTTATTGATTATTATTTCGCAAGCGTTATATATCGCGTTGCGTGTTAATTTATATGTATTAAGGTCGCCGCCGTACGGGTCGGGAACGTCGTAGCCGCAAATATCTTTCATACAAACTACGTTTCCGCAACCTTCTATAATCTGTTTTTGAGACGAAGTCATGGTTATAACCAAAACGCTGTTTTCAATAAGTTTTTGATTTAATTGTTTGGGTGCAAACTTATCGGAAGAAATACCTATCTCGCTAAGCGCAAGCTTGCTGTTTTGGGCAATTTTTCCGCCGATTTCAGCGTTTATTCCGCAAGAGCCCACGTCCCACCATTTAATTTTCCTTTTTTTGATAAGCGACCTCAGGATTAATTCCGCCATAGGACTACGGCAGGTATTACCCGTACAGACAAATAAAATCTTTTTGCGTTTCATAGTTTTATACAAACCTTCGTTATTTACAGGCCTTACTCATTCTGTTCATTACGCCGACCATAACGCCGTCCTGTTTTTTGGGCGCAATACCGATAATAAGCTGGGCAATTTCTTCGCCTTCTCTCAATTTATCGTACAAATTAGCTGCAATCTCGCTTTCTGTACGTCCTAAGCATAGTACGTTTTTTATATCTGTTTGTTCAGCCGTTTGACTATCGCAGAGCAAGTAAGCTTTAACGCCTTGGTTAAGCTTTTCTTTACATAAGCTAAACGCCTTAAACCTATCTTCGTAGTAAAAAAGCTTGGTTTCGCAACGGGGTGAATAGTGTTTATACTTCATTCCGGGCGAACGCACCCGTTCCCCATCCTTTAAAACGTATTCGTCGCACTCGCCCACTACCTGAGCAATCATCTCTTTGGTAACGAGTCCGCTACGCAATACGCACGGTACTTCGCCCGTACAGTCAAGCACGGTGCTTTCAATACCGCCGCTACACTTACCACCGTCAAGGATATACTCAATTCTACCCTTTAAATCTTCATAGACGTGGCGTGCCGTCACGGGGCTTACGTGCTTTGATAAATTTGCGCTCGGTGCGGCAATAGGTAGGTTTACTTCCTTTAAAAACCGTTGAGCGCCGCTATGAGAAGGTATTCTGACTGCAAGCGTATCAAGTCCGCAGGAAACGGCAGGGCTGACTACCCCTTTGCTTTTATAAACCATGGTCAAAGGACCCGGCAGAAAGGCTTTAGCGAGCAGTTTTGCATACTCGGGTACGTCATAAACGAGTTGAGATAAATCGTAATCCTTATGAACGTGTACGATTAAAGGATTATCATTAGGTCTGCCTTTAATTTCAAATATTCTCTTTACCGCCGAATCGTCAAAAGCGTTAGCGCCTAACCCGTAAACCGTTTCCGTAGGAAATCCTACTACGCCGCCACTTTCAATAATCTGCTTAGCAAGCCTTAACGAATTATCGTCAATGGGCAAAATCTGTGTGTTCATACTGATTAGAAAGGCGCCTCTTCACCGCCGAAAACGTCGCCCGCGTCAAATTCTTCAGGGGGCGGTTCTTGACCGGTATAGTCAGCAGGGGGCTGATAATCGTAAACGGGTTCTTCAATATTATCGTCAGGTTCGGGGTTTACGAACTTCGTAATCTCGCCCTTAAAGCGAAGTTTAATTCTGTCAAGACTACCGTTTCTGTGCTTTGCAATAATAAGGTCTGCCGCGTCTTTAGCAATATTGTTTTTCTTAATTTCTTCTTCCGTTGCCGTAACGTAAGGTCTGTTGATAAACATAACGATATCTGCGTCTTGCTCTATCGCGCCTGATTCTCTAAGGTCGGAAAGCTGGGGTTCTTTTGTAAGCATACGCCTAAGCTGTGAAAGTGCAATAACGGGAACGTCCAACTCCTTTGCCATTATCTTAAGCTCTCTCGTGATATCGGCAACTTCCTGAGTTCTGTTTTGCTCGCTCGTCTTTTTGCCGCTTGACATAAGCTGAATATAGTCAATCATAACAAGGTCGAGCTGACCATTATTTTTAGCCTTTATCCTACGGCATTTAGAAAGAATTTCAGCCGGAGTTACACGCGAAGAGTCGTCTATGTAAATGCGGGATTTTCTCATTCTTTCCGCCGCTTTCATAAGCGCTTTCCAGTCGTTAGGCGTAAGTTTACCGCCGCCTGCAAGCGCACTTGACATAGAAACGTTTGCATAACCGCAAATAAGCCTTTGAATAATCTGCGTTTCGGGCATTTCCAAAGAGAATACGGCGCACACCTTATCGTACTTCAATGCGGCGTTTTCAACTATATTCATTGAAAGCGAAGTTTTACCCATACCTGGGCGTGCCGCAAGGACGATTAAGTCCGATTTTTGCAGACCATTAGTAATCTTATCAAGCTTAGTAAAGCCCGTCTGGATACCCCTGTACGCATCCTTATCCTTGTCAAGTTTCTGGAATTTATCTAAAACGTCGTCGATTGCGCTGCTCTCTCTGATATCGCTTACGTTTGAAGAATCGTTTCGGCGTGAGATATCGTAGATAAGCTCTTCAGCAAACTGAACGCTTTTTAATTCGTCTACGCTATCGGCTGCATACGTCATAATTTCTTTCGACGCGCGTATAAGCTTTCTGTTTAAGCTATCTCGCCTGATAATTTCAAAATAATGGTTATAATTTGCCGAAGAAGGCACCGACGCCGTTAAATCAGTAAGGTATTCAAGACCGCCTATCTTCGATAAATTTCCGTCGGTATCAAGCTTGTCTGCAAGCGTAACCATATCAAGGGGCTTATGCTCGTAATAGACCTTTTTCATTGCGGAAAGAATAAATTGATTGCTTTCGCTATAAAAATCTTCTTCCGTAAGCTTTTCCAACACGTCGGGAATTATTGCGTTATCTATAAGAAGACAGCCTAAAATAGCCTGTTCGGCGTCTAAATTATGCGGTATGGTTAAATTATTCTTAGATTTTTCCCTTGTTTTGTCTGACATAGTACTTTATAAATCCATTAATTTTTCGAATTCGTTGAGAGTATTTTCGAATTCTGCCATTGCAAAATCGAAAGGTTGTTTAGTCGTTAAGTCTACTCCTGCAAGTTTTAACAGCGATACGGGGTCTGTGGAAGAGCCGCCTGATAAGAACTTAACGTAATTGTCTACCGCGCTTTGACCTTCGGTTAAAATCTTGTTTACGATATTCATTGCGGCTATTATACCCGTTGAATACTTATACACGTAGAACGACGAGTAGAAATGGGGAATTCTGCACCACTCGGTAGAAATGAAATAATCGTACTCAATATCATTCCCATAGTATTTTTTGCCGAGATTTGAATATAGTTCACACAGATTTTCCTTGGTTAAAGGTTCTCCGCCTTCAACGAGTCTGTGGGCTTCATACTCGAATTCTGCAAACATCGTCTGCCTGTGCAGGGTTGCGCGGATTGAATCAAGATAATAATTAAGTAAATACTTCTTTAAATTACTATCCTGTGCATTTTTAAGCATAAACTTTAAAAGCAACACTTCGTTTACCGTACTTGCAACTTCGGCAACGAAAATCTTATATTCGCTCTTTTCATAGGGTTGATTTTTCTGCGAGAAATAGGTATGCAGAGAATGCCCCATCTCGTGTGCAATCGTGAATATGTCGTTAGTTGTTTCGGTATAGTTTAAAAGTACGTACGGGTGAACGCCGTAAACGGGCGCAGAATATGCACCGTTACGCTTGCCAACCGTTTCTTCAACGTCTATCCAACGCTCGATAAAAGCTTTTTTCAAAAGGTCTTGATAGTCTTTACCTAAAGCTTCCAAACCGGAAATAACGTAGTTATACGCTTCGTCATAGGGCATTTTTATATCAACGTCGGCAACGAGCGGCGCATATACGTCGTAGAAATACAGTTTATCATAACCTAAAATCTTCTTTCTGTCTTTAACGTATCTGTGCATTGCAGAACAATTTTCAGCAACGCTGTTTAAAAGATTATCATAAACTGTCTTATCCACGTCTTCATAGAACAAAGCTTGGTCAAGACAGCTGTCAAATTTATAAGCTTTACTTAAGAAAACGTCCTTTTTAACGTTACCGTAGTAGTTTGCGGTAATGGTATTAATCAATGAATTGTAAGCGGAATAATACTTTTCGTAGGCTTCTTTGCGGATTTCACGGTTATTAGAGTGCAAAAGCAAGCCGTACAAACCGTGCGTAAGCTTTTGAGTTTTGCCGTCAACTTCTATTTCGCCCAAAGGCAAGTCGATATTATCTATCATTCCGAAAATATCGTAAAAAGAGCCGAGAGTTTCGCTCGCAAGAGCAATAAGCTTTTCTTCTTCCTTTCCAAGAATATGCGCTTTACGCTTAATGATAAGCTTTAATTGATAGTCATATGCGGAAAATTCCTTATCAACTATGAGCGAATTGAGATAATCTTCACTGTAGGAAGCCATTTCCGAATCGTAAAAAGCGGTTTCGGTACAAAAATTTGAATAGAGCATATACGCCTTACCCTTGTATGACGAATACTTGCCTACTCGGGTGTCTTCGTCGTGCTTTAAGCTTGCGTATGCGTATAATCTATCAAGCTCTTTTGCAAACTCGCTCGTTCTTTTATAATAATTAAGCAGAGTATCTCTATCGCCGAGTTTACCTGAAAATTGCGCAAAATTTAAAGATGAGTTTGCCTTATTGAGTGCATTTTCCCACTCTTCATCACTTGCAAAAATATCTTCAGTTTTCCATATATGGTTTAACTTAACTTCCTTTCTTTCCATTATTTCCTCAAAATTAGTTAGTTTTTATTAGAATGTATAGGTGCAGGTATCAAACCGCCCCTTGAAATAAACTTATCGGACGATTTATCGTGTACCGGCATAATAGGCGCCCTGCCTAATAATCCGCCGAAGTTTACTTCCTGACCGACGTCTTTACCCGGTACGGGAATTACTCTTACCGCCGTCGTCTTGTTGTTAATCATACCGATAGCCGCTTCGTCTGCAATAATCGCACTTATAGTAGACGCTGAAGTTTTGCCAGGAATTGCAATCATATCAAGCCCGACAGAGCAAACTGCCGTCATTGCTTCAAGCTTGTCCAAGCAGATGTCGCCGCGCTCTGCCGCTTCTATCATGCCTATATCTTCGGATACGGGAATAAATGCGCCTGAAAGTCCGCCCACCCTTGAGCTTGCCATTACGCCGCCTTTTTTAACTGCGTCGTTAAGCATTGCAAGACAAGCGGTCGTGCCGTGAGTTCCCACGCTCTCTAAGCCCATTGCTTCTAAAATCTGCGCAACTGAATCACCCCTTGCAGGCGTGGGCGCAAGCGATAAATCAACTATGCCGAATTTAGCGTTTAACCGATTAGACGCTTCTTTTGCAATCAACTGCCCTGCCCTTGTAATCTTAAACGCCGTGCGCTTAATCGTTTCTGCAAGGTCGGCAAGGTCAGAATCGGGTACGGCTTCAATCGCGTGCTGAACTACACCCGGGCCTGAAACGCCGCAATTTATAACTGTGTCGCTTTCGCCAACGCCGTGGAACGCACCTGCCATAAAGGGATTATCTTCTACGGCGTTGCAGAAAACCACGAGCTTGGCACAGCCGAACCCGTCCTTATCTTTGGTAGCTTCAGCAGTCATTTTTACGACTTCGCCCATAAGCTTTACGGCGTCCATATTAATTCCCGACTTGGAAGAGCCTACGTTTACGGATGAGCAGAGCTTTTGAGTAGTTGCCAAAACTTCTGGTATCGTAAGCAAGAACTTCTTCTCATAGTCTGCCGTACTCTTGTGAACGAGTGCGGAATAACCGCCTAAAAAGTCTATACCTAACGTTTCAGCGGCACGGTCAAGCTGTTTGCCTATTAAGCCTGCCTGTTCGGGAAAAGGAGCGCAAATTAAGCTTACAGGCGTAACGGAAACCCTTTTATTAACTATGGGAATACCGTATTCCTTAGATAAATCTTCTGCAACCTTAACTATGTTTTCCGCCTTTTTACATACAGCGTCGTATACAGCTTGAGCCGTTTCCTTTGCCGTTGCCCTGATATAAGGCAAAAGCGAAATACCCATAGTAATCGTTCTTATGTCAAGGTGTTCTTTTTCCACCATTTCTATCGTTTCAAGTATTTCGTTACGTTTTAACATATTTCACCCTAAACGCTGTGCATCGTATTGAAAATTTCTTCGTGCTGAACGTGAATAGACATACCTATTTTCTCGCCTAACTCTTTGCACTCTTCAGCAAGGTCGGCAAGCTTAACGTTAGCCGCCGATAAGTCGACAAGCATAATCATTGTAAAATATTTATCTAAAATCGTCTGGCTTATATCGAGTATGTTTATCTCTTTTTCTGCAAGAAAGGTGCTTATTTTTGCAATAATTCCCGTCTTATCCTTGCCTACTACTGTTACGACTGCTTGCATAAAATTATTCTCCGTAAAAAATTATTTTGTACCAAACCAAGAAGGTAGAGTAAATTCAAAAAAAGTATTAATAGCCGTTAAGCCTTTTTTACAGTTTAACGACCATTCAGCAACGATGCCAACCACAGACTCTAATGGCTTGCACCCGTACATTCTGCTGTCGTTGCTTACGTTTCTGTTATCGCCAAGAAAGAAAACATAGCCCTTTTCAATATAGGTTTCGGGATAGTTATTCAAGCTTGGCGTGTTGTTATCGGCAGAGATATAGGGCTCTTCTAATTCAACGCCGTTTATATAAACTATGCCGTTTACAATTTTAACGCTTTCACCGCCCAAACCGATAACTCGTTTTATAAGCGTCTTATTATCCATACGGATAACGACGATATCCCCCCTATCGGGCTTTCCGTTAAAGACGTAAACGAAGTCTCCGCCGGGGTTTGCAGGATTAGAGCCGGGTGCGCCGTACAGCGTATCTTCCATAGAAGAACCTACAACGTAAATTCTTCTATAAGTGGCATTAAAGAACAGAATAACGATTAAAAACGCAAGGCATACGATTAATGGAATTATGCTAAGCGACTCTTTCTTAAACAATTTCGAGCGCAAATCCGTCCCTTTCATTTTTATAACCACATAAGATTGTTTAATGCAAACTTACCTTCCGCATTTACGGAAACGCTTTCGCATTCGGTAAAATCGCTAAGCGAAACACCCGACTTATTCTTGAGTATTTTCGGCTCAATAATAAGACTTTGCCATACTCCGCCTAAAATATTTACCGTGGCAACAAACTCTTCCCTTACGTATTTCGTGGTCAACTTGACCGTAACTTGAGTATCTTCTTTAGAGCAGATATCAAACTTTAAAATGCTTTCCTTATCCGGCTTAAACTGCGGACACATAATTCTCATAGTCTTAAGCCCACATTTAGAGTATACGCCGTCTAATCCGCAAAGGTTAATGACGTGCGGCATAGCTTCTTCAGCATTCAAGAAAACTCCGCCAACGGAATTTGCCGAACAATTTTCGGGGGTAAAGCTTTCCGGTCCGAAATTATTCGTATACAAAATCTTTGATTTTGAACGGCTGTTACGGAATCTTCCCGATAGTTTTTTTACAGCTACCTTAGACCAAACAGTAAATCCGCTTGAATAAGACGCATAGGCAATGACGAACACCGACGACGTCTTTTCATAGACGTTTAACGCAAACTCGCACTCGTACGGGTTAGCCCTGCTTACTAAAGGTGCAGACGACCAGTTGCGCGTGGAAAAATCTACGCTGTCTTCAGAGATAAACGCGCCGCACTTTTCAACTATACCCGAACGGTCGCATTTAACGCTGGCAAAAAGAGTTTGCTTATCGTCCATAACGATATTGACTTCAACGGGCTTAGGCATAAAGACGTAACGCTTTTTAACGTTACTGTCAAGGAACAAAAACATATCCTTTTCGCAGTTGTCATCAATGCACATATCGCAATTTAACGAGTACGCAATAGAGCTTGACGGTGCGAATTTGGGATTAATGCGAGAAAAAGTATCGTACGCCCTGTCGTAATTAAAATTAACTTCGCCCGTGGAACAAAGCAATAAAACGGGGCAATTAACGTAGGGTGCGTAGGATTGTGAATCTAATCCGGCAATAAATTTATAGTCTGCGTCGCTGAAATTGTGTTCAACCGAATTAAACTTGCTCGAGCATCTGTACGCACGCCAACCGCAGGCGTTTACAGTTATTGCGCAGGCGAACTTTGCGACGTATGCAAGCTTCCACGCTATTTCACCGCCGTCTTTAATTCCCACTAAACCGACGCTCTCGGTTGCAAATTTTTCAGTTAAAAACAGCCTAGCGTACACGCCGACCGCAGTCCACTCGTACCAACAGGTTTCTTTAACGCTTTTGTCCACGCTAAATAGATTATACTTACATTCGTCCCAGTTTGCGTAATTTACGTTGTCGGGGTAAATGGTATATTTTTCAACACCTTGGCGCCTACCGCAATAATCGACGAACATTGCGGTATAACCTTTATTGACGAAATAAGCAAGCAGATTTTCGTCGGCGGCAGTATTACCGTCCTGCAAAATCAAAACACAGTTTTTAGAAGGGTTAGCTTCTGCCGAAGCGATAACGCCGTAGATTAGTACCCTTCCTTCACCCGTATTTCTGCCGCTGAAGGTTACGTATTCATATTTAATTCCGTCTTTTATAAGACTTTCACAACTTTCAGCCTGAGTGCTGAGTTCGTTGCTAAAATCTTTCCATAACGAAACAGGTGTTAAAATCATTCCTTCCATCTCCTGCACACAAGTAAAGCTCAAAAAATTAAGCTTGAGTATATGTGTCAATGGTTTGCTTTTTCTAATTCCGTCGGGTATAATAATTTATACTAACGATTTGAGCATATAATATGCCTTGTAAAATATTATAGCTCTTTCGTCGTGATAAATCAAGCGATAAAGCGGGAGTTTTAGTAATGGCTTTTATTTCGGTTGCCGACGAATTGAAACGCAAAGGCGCAACGTCGGTCGAAAACAAATTTATAAGTAAATATTTACCCGAGTTAGAGCCTGTTGCCGTCAAGGTCTACCTTTTTGCTCTTTATCTTGCCCAGACGGAACAAGGCAGGTATACTATTGACGACTTTTCGCAAAAACTTAATATTCCCGAAGATAAACTTATAGAATATTTTGAATACTTAAGCGAATGGGAACTAATTTCCATAGTCTCTCACGCTCCGCTTGAAATTAAAATCTTAGATTGTGAAAATATATACGGTAAGCCTAAAAAACTACACCCCGAAAAATTCGAAGGCTTATACGAAGAAATTCAGTCAATTATTTCCGAGCGTATGATTACTCAGGACGAATTCAGGGAATATTTGATTTTTCTTGAAGAATACGGCGTAGAACGCAACGCGTTGATAATGATTATCAATTACTGCGTAAATTTAAAGGGTGCCGACATTCGTTCAGCATACGTGAAGAAAGTTATAAAAAACTTCTGTGACGACGAAGATACTACCGTTTTAAAGGTCGAAGAAAGGCTTTCAACCTACACCTTATCTACTGCCGCCCTTTTAAAGATTTTTTCTCTCTGCTCAATTAAGAGAAGTCCTGAAGTCGAAGACGGCGAATTATATAAGAAATGGCTCTCGCTTGGGTTTACGGAAAACGCTATCTACTGCGCCGCAAAGAGCTTTAAATGCAAATCGATTGAAAAGCTCGACGCGGTAATAGAAGAGCTTGCAAATAACAGGAAGTTTGACGAAAAGGAAATTGCAGACTACAAAAAGAATAAAGACAGCCTTTACTCAAACGTTAAAGAAATTGCCAAGACCTTGGGCGTATACCTATCTGACGCAACCCCCTACGTTGAGCGCTATTACAGCGTTTGGGTTGACTACGGTTTCAGCGTAGATGCTTTAAAGGCAGTTGCTGCACATTGTTTTGTAAGCGGACGCAATTCGTTTGATTTAATGAACGATTTCGTTGAACAACTCTATAAAGACGCCTATGTTGACGACGAAAGCATAATGAAACTGTTAAACGAGCTCGGCGAAGATAACAGGTTTATCAAATCTATCCATTCAGCTTGCGGTTACACACGTGAAATTAAACCATACGACAGGCAATCGCTTGCCCGTTGGCGAGAATGGGGTTTTAGCGACGCAATGATTTTAAAAGCGGCAGAAAAGAGCGCAGGCAAAAACAATCCCGTTGCGGCAATAAACTATCTGCTTGCTCAATGGAAAAACAGCGGCGTTTATACCGTTGAACAAATTCCAACTGAAAAGCCTGTAAACGGCAGACCTCCCAAGAAGAGTATGACCGAAGAATGGCTTACGACTTTGAATAATATAAGAGCAAACAAGGACGATAATTAAGATGACTCCGCTTTCTAAAGAAGACGTAGTAAAATACATAATAAAAATTAAACTTAATTTTGAAAACGCCTACTCTGCTTCTACCGATTTAGAAAGGCAACTTCTTACTGAAAGTTGGTTTGAAGCGCTTTGCACGTATCCTAAAGAGATTTGTGACCAAGCGGTCAACAACGCTTTAAAAAAGGCAAAGTTTGCACCACGGCTCGGCGATATAACCGAAGAGATTGAAAATATATTAAACGCAAACTCAAAAACCGACGAAGAGCTTTGGGCTGAGCTTGTGTCTACCCTTCCACGCGTTTACGAAATTTCACGCTATTTAGGATATTCCCATTATTCCGCTTGGGCACAGTCAAAGCTCTTAGAAGTATTTAATTCGCTTGACCAAATTCTGCAGACTTATTTAGTCAACGTATCTACCTTGGTTGAGCTTTCCGAACTTGAAGAAGACTCTTTAAAGTATGAAAAGGCAAGGTTCTACAAACAATCGCCT
>CAMAHZ010000025.1 GCA_945834965.1 uncultured Clostridia bacterium
ATCAAGGCGAGCGGTTGAAGGCGTACACGTACGTACGGCAAGACCGCTCAACGCAGACAGGGGCAAAAAGATTCATTCAAGAAATTAGTGGTAGGGGTTGTTACGCCCATGTATTACACTATAATTATACACACATTTATGTAAAACGAAAAGGGGCAACAATGAAAAATAAGTGAAAGTTTCATATTTTTTTGCCTTTAAAGGGTTGACAACGCCAATTTCGAGTGGTATGATACTTATATGAACATTTGTTTGTTTTAAGGAGGCTTAGGTATGCTTGACGCAAAACGACTTGAAATATTGACCGAAAGCGCAAAGTACGACGTCTCCTGCTCTTCTTCAGGTTCAAAACGGGTGAACTCGAAAGGGGGCTTAGGTAACGCTTCCGTCGGTGGGATATGTCACTCCTTTACCCCCGACGGAAGATGTATATCGCTACTTAAAATACTTATGAGCAACGACTGCCTATACGACTGCGAATACTGCCCCAACAGGCGCAGCGCGGACGTACCACGGGCGAGCATTACCCCCGACGAAATTTGCGAGCTGACGATTAATTTTTACAAACGCAACTATATCGAAGGGCTGTTTTTATCTTCCGCCGTATTCTCTTCCCCCAACCGCACGATGGAGCTACTTACCGATACGGTTATCAAGCTCAGGAAGGTTTACAATTTTAACGGGTATATCCATTTGAAGGGCATACCGCACGCCGACGACGCGCTTATTATGCGTGCGGCGAAATTCGTTGACAGAATGAGCTTTAACGTAGAGCTGCCGAGCGAGAAATCGCTTAAACTGCTTGCGCCCCAAAAGACAAAAGACAGCCTGCTACTGCCTATGAAAAAGCTGAGCGACGCCATATATTACGACAAGGAAAACAAGGTTAAGTACAGCCACAGGGTTATTCCTGCAGGGCAGACCACGCAGATGATTGTGGGTGCTTCGCCTGAGAGCGACGGGCAGATTTTACGCCTTACCGAAGCGCTGTATCGGCGTATGGGACTGAAGAGAGTCTACTACTCTTCCTACATACCCGTCGTTAAAAGCGCTAAACTGCCGCAGGTCGGGGCAGGGCTTTTGAGAGAGCATAGGCTGTATCAAGCCGACTGGCTTATACGCTTTTACGGGTTCGGCGTGGACGAGATTTGCGACGAAAACGAAAACCTATCCACCGAGCTCGACCCTAAGTGCGCCTGGGCGTTAAGGCATATGGAATTATTCCCCGTAGAAGTCAACACCGCACCCTTAGAGAGCCTTTTGCGAGTGCCGGGGATAGGCGCAAGGGGCGCATACCGCATAACCGAAGCGAGAAAATATACTTCTCTCGACTTTGATAATCTTGCAAAAATGCGCATAATACTTAAAAGGGCGAAACACTTTATAACCTGCAAGGGGAAATTTTACGGGTCGGAAAACGTTAGCACGGTGAACGCGTCGCTTGCGTTGCAAGAGCGATGTGAAAGCGCCGAACAGCTTTCTATGTTCTCTTCCCCTTCGGTTGCTTTAAGCGCCCTGACGGGTGAGATATGACGTATTATATTACCGACGGCAGCGAAGACTGTTTTTATACCGCCGTCTTTGACGCCTATAAAAACGAAAACTGTATTATAACTTCGCAAGGCGACGTACAGCTTGGGCTTGGATACGAGCTTATTGAAGTTGAACGGGACGAAAATAAGGCTGAAAGGGTCAAGCGCAAACTCAACTTGTTAGACGCAGGGGCGTTGAACGATATTAAGCTTATACTAAAAAGCTGTGACCCGCTTAAGGAAAATATTGCGTTCGAGTACGTTAAATTAATCGTCAAAAACGGCGGTGCGGTGCGCAATATGCAGGCCGACCCGAGAGTTTTGGAAGCTACGGACGTCATTTCTAAGGTGACGGGCGAAACGCACAAAATGAAGGGCTTTTTGCGCTTTATGGAAAATGCGGACGGCGTTTTGTACGCCCCCTATTCGCCCGATAACGATATAACCGATATGCTTTCGGTGCATTTTGCCGAGCGGCTTGGCGGACAGAAATTCGTCATTCACGACGTAAAAAGAAAGATTGCCGCCCTTTACGACGGCAACGAGATTATTATGACGCGCGTTGAAGACGCAGAAGTTTACCTTTCCGAATACGAAAAGTATTTTGAAAACCTGTGGAAACAGTACTATAAATCGGTCAATATTTTATCCCGCCCGCACGAAAATCAGATGAAGGGCTATATGCCCGTGCGGTACTGGAAATTTTTGCCCGAGAAGAATTGACCGTTTAGTTTAAAATTTATATTCGCTTATACCACCTTATCACCATAATATATAACGCCGCAGGCGGCTGCCTGCGGCGTTATATTTATACTATTTACTAATTATTTGTTTTCTTCGCTATTGCCGTTTCCAAGCTCTAAGTCCGAATTTTCAGACTGAGCAGGCGCACTTTCGGCAAAGGGTTCGGCAGGCTGTTCGGGTGCGGCGTTCGGCGTTGCGTTCTGCATATTATTCCGTTCCCTGATAAGGTCCTGATAGAATGCCGCAGTCGAGCACTGCATATAGGGCATTACCCAGAAAGACAGTATGCCGCAGGTAAGCAGGCATAAAATGAGCCAACCGATAAAGCTTAAGTCAAGGCAGAATAAACGCCACTTATTGCCCTTCATCATTTCGATAGAGCGGATACGGGCGGTGTTAGCGTCCATATCGGGGTTGTCTGCCAAGATGTAGAAGCTCATTCTGTAGGCGTAAGCTTTGATGATGCCGGGCACGATTAAAAGCAGCGACCATAAGAATACGAAAATTTCGTTTAACAGCGCAAGCAGGAATGCGTTACCAAAGTTTTTAAACCCAAGGAACATATCCCCCACCGAAACGTAATTGCCGCGCATGACCTTTAACGATATAATCGTAGTGCCGAGCATAAGCGGACCGGTTACAAGCAATAACACGATTGCGCCGACGCCGATAATGCTTAAACCTGCAAGTCCGCCTTCGATAAGCGAAACTAAAAGCGTGATAAGCGCAAGCGTAGCCCACTTGCCGTTCATAGCCGACCAGGCTTGACTTCTGAAATCTCTTGCTCTCATAAACTCTCTTCCTTTGTAAAAGGCAAATTTTACTACCTTTTACGCTTTTATTATATAACTTTATAATGTAATAGTCAACTAAGCGCATTATAAAAATAGAGCCGCAACGGTAAATTTAACCATTGCGGCGAGTAATACTGCTTTGTTATTTATTGAGATTTTTATCGATTTTATCGAAGAAGTCCTGAAGGTAATTATTTTCAATATCTTCGATTTTTCCGCTGTCTGCAAGGTTGGTGAGCTCGCTATCTACAGGCACTTTTGCAACTGCAGGAATGCCGAACTCAAGTGCGAGAGCGTCTGCCTTGCTGTCGCCGAAGATATTAATCTTTCTGCCGCAGTCGGGGCAGGATATATAGGACATATTCTCAACTATACCTAAGATGGGCACGTTCATCATCTTAGCCATATTTACTGCCTTTTGAACTATCATTCCAACCAAATCCTGCGGCGTGGTGACGATAATGATACCTGCTAAGGGCAGACTTTGGAAGATGGTTAAAGGCACGTCGCCCGTTCCGGGGGGCATATCGACGAACATATAGTCCACCGCTTCCCAGATAACGTCCGTCCAGAACTGAAGGACGGTGCCTGAAATGAGCGAGCCGCGCCATACGACGGGTTCGTCCTCGTTTTCCAAAAGCACGTTCATACTCATAACCTGTACGCCGTACTTTGAATCGACGGGAAGTATCCCCTTTTCGCTGCCCATTGCCCTATCGTGTATGCCGAACATTTTAGGGATTGAAGGACCTGTGATATCAGCATCCATAAGTGCGGCGTTGTATCCGCGCCTTTGAGCTGAAACGGCGAGTAACGCACTCGTCATAGATTTGCCCACGCCGCCTTTACCAGAGACGACGGCAATAACTTTTTTAATCGTGCTTAATTCGTGCGGTTTCTTTTTTAAGCTTTCCGCCGTTCTCGAAGAACAGCCGTTTTCGCCGCAGGACGAGCAGTTGTGACTACAATTTTCTGCCATAATACCTCCAAAAAATACATTCTATATTTTAGAGTATAGCCCTATAAAAGTCAAGTTATTTGCATTGCGCCAAAAATTTAGTTCCCTTGTTTGAATTTACTTGCCTTGTTTGAATTTATTTGCTATAATGCCCTTACCGTGCTAAGTGGGGAGTTAGCGGTGCCCTGTACCCGCAATCCGCTATAGCGGGACCGAACCGCCCCTCTCGACGACTAAAGTGGAAAGCAGCCCTTTATAAGGGGTGTTGATAACAAGGTCTTATGCAACTTTTCGCCGTGAACCGTGTCAGGATAGGGATATAGCAGCACTAAGCGGAATGTTGAGTGTGCCATAAGGTAGCCTTGTAGGAGCCACCTGTAAAGGTAACGTTTCGGCTTTATTCGGCAAAAGGGACTGCACGGCTTTTTTGTATAATTTAACCCGTCTGTTGAACAGACGGGTTTCATTTTTTGTTATAGATTAGAACAAGCCGCAGCAATGCAAAACGATGCAAGTTATTGCAAGCAACACAAGGTATAAGCTGAACCACTTGTAGTTTGCCTTTTTGATTGCCGTAAGCATAACCTTGATTGCAAACAGACCTGCGATTGCGGAGATGATAAAGCCGATTGCTATGCACCAACCGAACTGCGGACCTGCCACTTGGAAAGAATATGCAAAGCTCTCTTCCCCCGTCTTAACCAACCCCTTGACGAGCTCTACTAAAAAGCCGCCTAAGATTACGGGAATTGACATTAAAAACGAGAAGTGTGCAACTTCGTCGCTGTCGCCGCCGGCAAAGATACCCGCCGCAATAGTTGAACCGCTACGGGATATACCGGGAAGAACGGCAATTGCCTGAGCTACGCCCATAGGTATGGTCGTGCGCCAGCATAAGGGTAAAACCTTTTTTCTGCGCTTTGCATAAATTTCGGTTGCAAACAGCACGCCTGCCGTTATAAGGAAGAATACCGCAAGTATTATGCCTGCGTATGCGCCGCCCGTGATATGTTCGTCAATGACGTCGTCCAAGAAGAAGCCTACGATTGCCGCAGGAATGGACGCAACGATTAAGTACAAAAGCGTTTTGAACGGCTTTTTGAAGAGAGCTACTATATCCTTCCAGAAAATTACGCACACCGCAACCAACGTGCCGAGATGCAAAATCAGGTTGAAAAAGAGTTCCGCACCGCCGATGTCAATGCCGAGCACTCTCTGCAAAAACGTAAGATGCCCTGACGATGATACGGGTAAAAATTCGGTTAAGCCCTGCGTTAAACCTAAAACGATTGCTTGCCACCACTGCATAATTATGAACCTCCTAATTCAGATAAATCTTTATATACGTTTTTATCCGTTTTAACCGTGTCGTCGTTAACAAGGTTACGAACAATTTCGGAACGCTTTAAGGTAGCTTCGCTGGTTAAATCGGATTGCTTAATCCACTCGTAGAAGCGGTTTTCAAACGTGCCTTCCTTCTCTACGTTTTCCTGCGAGAATACGGGGGTATAGGTTGCGCCGCCTGCACACTCGAAGGTGTCGGTTACGTAGATTAAGTGCCAGCCGTAGTCGCCTGCGCACACCTTGAACGCGCCTACGCCCATTCTTAACGCCTGCTGAGCGGCGTATTCAAATTCCTTGATATAGCTCGTCGTATAAGCCGATACCGTATAGCCGATATACTTTGAAAGAATACCCGCGTCGGTAGTGTATGCGTACTGAAGCTCGTTTACAGCCGAAAGCGCCTTATAACGGTCGCTATCCTTAACGAACATATTTTGGTCGGACAGGTCGGAAAGCGTTACCTTACCCGTTGCGTATACGAGCTTGGAATAATCTATTTCGTCCTTGTCGCCGTTTTTGGTGAAGTCGGTCGTTGCGTAATAGCTTTCCTTAGTAGCCGTACCGCCGAGCTCGTCGCCGTAGCTATAGGTGGTATTGTTGCCGCCGAGAACGTAATTAACGTATGCAACGAACTCGTCGAGCATACCGTCGATGTCAATCTTTTTAGGGGTAAGCGTATAACTGCCGTCCGCATTCTTCTTTACGGTGCCGTTATAGCTGTATCTGCCGTCGTACTTATCTAAAGCTTCGTACTTTTCGGCCTTGGTTAAGTTGTTTTCAAAGAAGAGATAATCTCTGCCGCTATCCTTGCCAAAATAGTTAAGCGAAGTTTCGCTTGCGTTAAAGGAATAATCGGTAGTGCCGTTGAACCAAGCTGAACGCTGGTCGGTCGTTTTGATTTCCTTAAGGAGCTTATTTCTGTCTGCAAAATAATCGCTGTCGGTAACCTGGCTGTTATTGTCGCGATAGTACTGCAATTCGGTAAGCTTTTCGGACTGCTTGTCGCTGTAGGGCAACAAGATGTTGTAAACGTAGCCGTACGTGCCGTAGGTGCCTGCAATCTCTTCGGTATCTTCTTTAGTGGAAGGGCTGTAGAGCACGAACGAAGAATCGGACATATTGTCCATAGCCGTTTCAAACGCGGAAGTATCGTCGCTGTAGGATGCAACCTGCTCGTCGTAGATTTTCTGGTATCTGCCCTTAACGTAGGTGTATTCGCCGTTTTCTACGGTGGTGATAACCGCTTCCCTGTCTTCGTTAAAGATATCGCTGAATTCGGAGATAACCTGCTGCTGAAGCTGAGCTACGTACATATCCTGAACGTAGGTAAGGTTGTAGATATCGGTATTATCCTTTTCTTCCGAACCTAAAAGGTAGTTGTTTTTGAGATAGTTGATAAACGCCGAATACGCCTTGCGACGGGTGGTGCGGTTGGTGCCATCTACAGGTTCGTAATCGCTGCCTGCGTCTGCAAGAAGATAGCCCGTATAGCCCGTGTAAACGCCGTAATTTTCAGGAATATAGTCTTCCTTGAGAGTATCTACGCCCGTGGGGGTCGTACGGGAATCGGTACCTGAAACCTTATCGTCTTCGTTTGACTTGATATAGTTCTTCTCGTAGCTGTCTAAAACGCCGTTGAGCGAAGAATTTAAAGCGTACTTTGCCTTTTTAACTCCTTCGGAATCAGCGCCGCCGAGCAGGTATTCGTACCTATCCTTCTCGGTCTCTTTAGACGTGTAGGTCGTAAGGTTTAAAGTGCCTGCTTCCGCCTTGCTCTTTAAGACGTACGCCGTTGCGTACTGAGTTACGACGGTGTTTTCAACTAACGCATCTGAAAGCATATCGAACACCTGCGCATAGGTGTAGCCCTGCTGAACGTAGCTGTAGCCCGTATTCAAATAGGAGACGATTAAGTCCATCTTAGAGATAGTTTCGTCGCCGATTGCGTCTGCATAAGAGCCAAACTCTGCCTTAAAGTTGGCGTCTGCAGATACGTTTACCGTAGAGACGGTCTGCTTAATATCCCTTTCGTTCAACGTTACGCAGCCCGAAAGCGACGCACCCATCGTTATTGATACGGCTACTGCCGCAACTGCTATCAGTTTGCTTTTAAGTTTTTTCATTGAAAAACCCCTGAATTTAGAATTATCATTATCCGTTTTATTATATACTATAAAACGCGCAAAGACAAATTATTTTTAAGTATTTTGGTTAAAACTTAACGCAAATTTCAAAAATTTTGTCATACCTAACATAGTTTTGGTCTGCGTGGACTGCGGTCTGAATACAACCTGCGGCACTTTTGCCATTGAAAGGGTGATTTCCCGTTTGTAATTGTCGATTGCGGCGGCAAGACGGGAATCGTGCAAGCTGTTTATAGACGGCAGCTCTAAACAGCCGCCCTGAGCGTCTACCGTAATCTTTTTGACGTTGAACTTTGCCGCATAGCTCTTTAAAACTGCAATAATCAGCAGGTTCAACACTTCGTCCGGCACCTGACCGTAGTTGTCTTCCATACTGCGAAGTACTCGCTTATAATCTTCTACCGAGCGAATTTCTGCTATCTGCTTATAGCAGTCCATTCTGCCTGCACTACTCTCGATATAGCTTTCGGGGATATACGCGCCCGACTTGATGTCAAGCTCGGCAGTAAACTGCTGTTCGCCCGTAATCTCTTCCTTTAAAATCTTTGAGTACAGCTCGTAGCCGACCTTATCCATATGACCGTGCTGTTCTGCGCCCAACACGTTGCCTGCGCCCCTGATTTCCAAATCGCGCATTGCGATTTTAAAACCGGAGCCGAGCTCGGTAAACTGCATTATTGCCTTTAACCTTTCAGCCGCGTCGCTCGTCATAACCTTTTCGGGCTTGAAGGTAAAATAGGCAGACGCAAGGCGAGAGCCCCTGCCTACCCTGCCGCGGAGCTGGTAGAGCTGGGATATGCCCAACCTGTCTGCGTCGATAACTATTATGGTGTTGGCGTTGGGCAAGTCTATGCCGTTTTCGATAATCGTTGTGGTGACGAGTACGTTTTTCTCGCCCCTGTAGAAGGAGAAAACGTTGCCTTCTAAAAGGTTTTTATCCATTCTTCCGTGTGCGTAAACTACGCGGGATTCGGGGATAATTCTCGCGATTTTGCCTGCAAATTCGGAGATGGTTTCCACGCGGTTATACAGGATAAACACCTGACCGCCCCTTGTAATTTCCCTTAAGACGGCGTCCCTAATAAGCGTTTCGCTCTCTTCCACCACGTAGGTCTGCACGGGCAATCTCCTGCCCGGGGGCGTGTTTATAGTGCTTATATCCCTTATGCCAGAAAGCGACATATGAAGCGTTCTGGGAATGGGCGTTGCCGTCATTGTAAGACAGTCGATATCGTTTTTTATGTGCTTAATCTTTTCCTTATGCTCGACGCCGAAACGCTGTTCTTCGTCTAAAATAAGCAAGCCTAAGTCCTTGAATTTTACGTCGTTGGATAGTAGCCTATGTGTGCCGATTATTAAATCTATTTCGCCCCTTTCAAGCCTTTTAAGCGTTTCTTCCTGCTGCTTTGGCGTCTTGAAACGGTTGAGCTTTTCTACGCTTACCCCAAACTCTTCAAAGCGCTTTATAGCCGTGTTGAAATGCTGTTCGGATAAAATGGTGCTGGGGCACATTAACGCCGCCTGCTTGCCGCCGAGTATGCACAAATATGCCGCCCTTAGGGCAACTTCGGTCTTGCCGTAGCCAACGTCGCCGCATAGAAGTCTGTCCATAACCTTATCCGAACACATATCGGCTTTTATCTCTTCTATACTCGTTAGCTGGTCGGGAGTTTCTTCGTACTCGAAAGCGTTTTCAAACTCTTCCATCATAGCTCTATTTTCCGGGAAGGCAAAGCCCCTGCGCTCCCCCCTTTCGGCGTAGAGAAGCTTTAAGTCGAACGCGAGCTTGCGCACCGACTGGCGCACCCTTTCCTTAACCCTTTCAAATTCAGCGCCGCCGATTTTTGAGAGCGTGGGATTATCTTCCCCGACGTATTTTGAAAGGGTATCCATCTGTTCTACGGGGACGTAAAGAACGTCTCCGCCGCGATAGGCAATTGCGACGTATTCCTTTATACCGTCCGTCGTTTCAATCTTTTTAGTACCCGTGACCTTGCCGACGCCGTGCTTTTCGTGTACGGCATAGTCGCCTATTTCGGGGGCGGAGAACATATCGCCCCTGCGCTTTCTTATACGCTTTTGCGTAGTTTTGGTAAAGACGTTACCGCTGCCCACTACGGCGAGCTTAGTATCGTGCAGGATAAATCCCTTTGCCAAGGGTTCGGACGATACGCATACGTCTAAGAGCGCGTCTAAGCGGTCGGGGACGGGATTGACCCCTATATATGCTTCGTGCAAGACTTCTAACAGCCTTTCGTAGTGGTTTACGCCGTCGGCAAAAATAATCACCCTGTAGCCACCTGAAAGCCAACGCTTTATATCGTCTGCCAAAAGCGGCACGTTGTTTAAATACGACGGCGCAGGCACGTATTTTAAGTTGTACGTTTTAAGCGGCTTGAAGAAGGGAATTTGCGTGGTGAAGGTCTGTAGCGCCATATTTAAAAATTTGGTTGCGCCGCTTGTAAACTCTTCGTCCGTTAAGAACTGTCTCTTTGCAAAGCCGAATACTTCGCCGCCCGAATAGAGCTCTTTAAACCTTTCCAAATGCTCTTTTTCAAGAGATTGCAACCTATCCGAGATAGGCTTGCACTCGTCGAATATAACGAGCGTATCTGAAGGCAGTATATCGAAGAGCGTGCGGGCGCACTTAAGACGGGGATATAAAAAGTCCTGCCCAGCAAAGGGTACGCCTGATAAAAGCTTTTCCTTAAGCTCGCCGCACAGCGACGACAGGCGTTTATACTGCGCTTCGCTTTGGCACTCTTTAAGCTCTTTATTTAGCATATCGGCAATGCTTGCGCCTTCCCCTTCTTCGATATAGCAGTCGATTGCGGGCAAAATAACCACGCCGTCGATATCGGGCAGCCTTTCGCCGCTTGACAAGTCGTAGGGGCGGATACGCTCTGCTTCGTCGCCGAAGAAATCTATCCTTACGGGGTTTTCCGCACCGACGGGGAAGATATCCAAAATGTCGCCCCTGACGGCGAAAGCGCCCTTGCTCTCTACTGCGTACTCACGGCTGTAGCCCATTTTTACAAGCAAGGACGGCAACGACGAATAGTCGTATTCTCCACCCTTTTTTATAGCTATTGCAGGCAGTTTATCGGGTACGAGCTGAAGAGCCGCTTCCACGTCGCAGACGATAATTTCAGCACCGCCCAAAACGCCGCACAAGCCTTCTATCCTTTTAAAGAGCGCGTCTTTAGAGACGGCGGACTTGTATAAAAGCACGTCGTCCTTAGCCGTCAGGTGGGCGCACTTCTTGCCCGAGAGAACTTTTATTGCCGCATACGCTTCCGCCGCCGCAACGGGGGTTGCGCACACGTACAAAACGGGGCGTTCGCACACCGACGCCGTGAGATATTTAACGCTGTCCGCAACGCCGAAAACCGCCGTCGGCACGCCGCGGCGGATATCTTCCTTTATTAAGGGGTAGTCCCCTTGTAAATATTCAGGGTTGAAAAAACCTTTTTTCATCTAATTTATATATCTTAACAGGTGGCGAAAGGCTGGGTCAAACGATATGCAAATTATACCGTTTAGCCGTTGAACGCCGTCATAACCTGTTCGATTGCCATACCCTTTGCAAAGGATATTGCCGCCTGCGCCGCCCTGTTGCAAGCGCCGATAAACAAATCGTAATCTTCTGCCTTGACGTTGGATAAAACGTAGTTTATGATGGGTACGTTTACTTCTTCATCGCGGATACCCACCCTGATACGGGCAAACTTTTGCGTGCCTATTTCTGCAATGATTGAACGCATACCGTTGTGAGTGCCTGCGCTGCCTTCGGGGCGGATACGGATTTTGCCCTTGGGGATATCGTAGTCGTCGTAGATGACGATAAGCTCTGACGGGGTGGCTTTGTACTTCGCCAAAAGCTGTTTTACCGCCCTGCCTGAGTTGTTCATATAGGTGAGCGGCTGAGCTAAAATGACCTTTTCGCCGTTAATATGCGCTTCCGCAGTCTGCGCTTCACATTCCTTTTTTTTGAACTTTACGCCCAGAATATTTGCCGCGTCGCCGACGGATAGCCAGCCCATATTGTGAAAGGTTTTAAAGTACTGCTGTTCGGGATTGCCCAAACCTACTATTATATACATATTATACCTTTAATAAAACTTAAGCCACGGTTAGCCCGTGGCTTATATAGTATGCTTTAGTAATTAGTCGTAAATCTTTGACATGGGTTTGTCGAGATATACGTTTTCGATTGCGTTTGCAAAGATGTTTGCGGTGGAAATAATCTTGAAGATGGGCAACATCTTTTCCGCAGGGATATTGATGGTGTCTAAAATTGCAAGCTCGGTTATAGGGGAAGCTGCAAGCCTGTCGATTGCAGGACCTGACAATACGCCGTGAGAGCAGCAAGCGTAAATTTCCTTTGCGCCTGCCTCCTTTAACGCCTTAGCGCCCTGAACGATTGTACCTGCGGTATCAATCATATCGTCGACCATAAGGCAGTTCTTGCCTTCTACGTCGCCGATGATGTTCATAACTTCCATCATATTTGCCTTGGGACGACGCTTGTCGATAATAGCCATCTTTGCGTCCATCTTAGCGGCAACCTTTCTTGCCCTTGCAACCGAACCGATGTCGGGGGAAACGACCACGAAGTTGTCGTCTACCTTGGGTTTGAAGTAATTATATAAGGTAGGACCGCCTACGAGATTATCTAAGGGAATATCGAAGAAGCCCTGAATCTGCAAGCAATGTAAGTCCATAGTTAAAATTCTGTCTGCGCCTGCACTCGTTAAAAG
>CAMAHZ010000026.1 GCA_945834965.1 uncultured Clostridia bacterium
CCCCGAAAGCCGTTTGGCTTTCGGGGCGCTAAAGTTTTTACAGAATTAAATTGTTATACAGCTTTATTTACTTAACGTACTTTTTCAAGTCGTCGATTTTGTCGCATTGCTCCCAAGGAAGTTCGCCTTTGCCGAAGTGACCGTAAGCCGCCGTCTGCGAATAGATGGGGTTTCTCAAGCCCAACTGCCTTATTATGGCGTAGGGGCGAAGGTCGAATTCCTTAACGACGATATCTGCAATTTCGCTGTCGGAAAGTACGCCCGTGCCGAAGGTGTCGATAAATACCGATACGGGGCGGGATACGCCGATTGCGTATGCAACCTGCAATTCCACCTTGTCGCAAAGCCCTGCCGCAACCAAGTTTTTGCAGACGTATCTTGACATATACGCCGCCGAGCGGTCCACCTTAGTGGGGTCTTTCCCCGAGAAAGCGCCGCCGCCGTGTGCGCACGCACCGCCGTAGGTGTCGACGATAATCTTTCTGCCCGTCAAGCCGCTGTCGCCTTCCGGTCCGCCGATTAAGAACCTGCCCGTAGGGTTGACGAAAATCTTGGTGTCGCCGTCGATAAGGTTGCGGGGAATGGTCTTATTAATAATCTTTTCAATGATATCCTTGCGCAAAATCTCGGGCGTTACGCTCTGGTCGTGCTGGGTAGATACGACTACCGTTTCAATGCGCTTAGGGGCGTCGCCGTCGTATTCAACGGTAACCTGCGTCTTGCCGTCGGGGCGCAAATAGTTAAGTAGTCCGCCCTTTCTTGCGTCGGTCAAGGCTTTAGCAAGCTTATGAGAGAGAGTAAGTGCAAGGGGCATAAGCTCTTCCGTCTCCGTGCAGGCATAGCCGAACATCATACCCTGGTCGCCTGCGCCAAGCTCGTCTTCTCTATCCGTTGCGCCTTCTTTGTTTTCAAGCGAGCGGTTTACGCCCATTGCGATATCGGGGCTTTGACCGTGAACCGCAACGGTGATTTTACACTTATCGTAAGAGAAAGTGCCAAAGGTATAGCCTATGCGCTTAATCGTCTCACGCGCAATCATTTCGTAGTCGATTGTGGCGTCTGCGGTGACTTCGCCCATAATGAGCAGGCTGTCGTAAGCGGCACAGCACTCAATCGCACAGCGCGCGTAGGGGTCTTGTGCGATAATTGCGTCTACGCAGGCGTCGGAAATGGCGTCGCAAAGCTTGTCGGGGTGTCCTTCGGTTACGCTTTCACTCGTAAAAAACTTCTTCATCTTAATATATCCTTTTGTTTATTTTCTCAAAATATCGTAAAAAAATACCCGTTCGTCTGCCGAACGGGTTGCGTCTTTATTATAATACCCATCGGCACGGTCTTAGCACCTTGCAAAGCAGGTTGCTGTGTGGTCACAGAGCCGTTCTCTCGCACACTCTCTATAGGTTACCATTTTATTATATTAAACAAAAATTGTATTGTCAAATAAATTGCATATGTTTACAAGCCGTATTTTTTATGATAGAATATTTATATGGAATGTAGGCTTTGCCCGATAGGCTGTGGGGTTGACCGAACCAAAGAGTTCGGTGCGTGCGGCGTTAAGGGGATTAAAATAGCTAAATATTATCTGCACCCGTTTGAAGAACCCGTGCTTTCCTTTAAAAACGGAAGCGGCTGTATCTTCTTCTGCGGCTGTTCTCTGCGCTGCGTGTTCTGCCAAAACTACGAGCTTTCGAGAAATACCCGCGGTAAAGAGATAAGCGTTTCGGGCTTAGCCGAAATTTTCGAAGAGCTTGAAAGGGGCGGTGCGGACAATATTAATTTGGTCACGCCCACGCACTACGTCGATAAAATTGCGCAGGCGTTTGAGAAATACAGACCGAATATTCCCGTAATTTACAACACCCACGGCTATGAAAGGCTTGAGACGGTGGAGCTTGCCGAAAGCTTTACCGATATATTTTTGCCCGACCTAAAGTTTATCGACCCGTTTTTAGCAAAGCGGTACACGGGCAAGGAAAACTACCCCGAATACGCCCTGCCTGCAATAAGGCGTATGGCGCAAAAGCCCTTAAAGTTTGACGAAAACGGCAAAATGCTCTCAGGCTGTATAGTAAGGCACTTGATATTGCCGCTTGCCGCATACGATTCGGTTAAGGTCGTGGAATTTATATCGACCCTGCCCGACAGCGTTTATTTCAGCTTGATGAGTCAATACACGCCCTACGGCGACGCGTTGAGCGAAGATTGCAAATACCCCGAACTCAAAAGAAGAATAACCGAAAGGGAGTATAAAACCGTGCTGTCTGCGGTTAAAGCGGCAAATCTTAAAAACGTGTTCTTGCAGGACAAGGCGAGTGCGGAAACGGACTTTATCCCCAAGTGGGATTTTTAACGGAAATTTATAGAACGGCTATTATCCCGAACGGTATTTTAAAAAATATGTTACTTACCTTTTCTTCCGTAGACTTTCTTTACGGCGACAATTTAATATTATCGGACGTAAGCTTTGCCGTAAACGAAGGTGAAAGGGTGGGGCTCGTCGGCGAAAACGGCGCAGGCAAGACCACGCTTATAAAGCTTATGCTCGGCGAATTGCAGGCAGAGAGCGGCGAGATTATCAAAAAGAATGGGCTTTCAATCGGCTATCTTGCGCAAAACGGCGGGTATGAAAGCGGCAACACCGTCTACGGCGAAATGAGAGAAGTCTTTAAGGAAGAGTTTGCCGCAGTCGAAAGGCTGTCTTCGCTATCTTCCGAGCTTTCGCAAAAAGAGTACGGCGGCAAGGAGTATACCGCCCTGTCTGCAAAAATCGAAGCTCTTAACAAATACCTTTCAAGCAAGGACTGCTTTAATATAGACGTAAAAATCAAGACCGTTTTAAACGGTATGGGCTTTGAAAGCTTTTATGACAGGCGTATAGACGAGATGTCGGGCGGCGAAAAGACGAGACTTAAGCTTGCAAGGCTGCTTTTAGAAAGCCCCGACCTGCTCGTTTTGGACGAGCCGACCAACCACCTTGACATAACTACGCTGTACTGGCTTGAAGACTACCTTGCAACCTTTAAGGGTGCGGTTTTCGTCGTCTCGCACGACAGGTATTTTTTAGATAGATTAATTAAAATCACGCTTGAAATCGAAAATAAAAGGCTGTTTTCCTATAAGGGCAACTACTCGAAGTACAAGCTTTTAAAGGCGGAAAGGTACGAGAGAGAATTAAAAGAGTACGAACGCCAACAGGAAGAGATAAAAAAATTACAGACCTACGTCGATAAAAATATCGTAAGAGCAACGACGGCGAAGAGTGCGCAGAGCAGGGTAAAACAGCTTGAGCGAATGGAAGTTTTGGAAAAACCGTTCACGCCGCCAAGACCCCCTAAATTTTGCTTTACCTTTGAGCGCAACACGGCTGAAGAAGTGCTGTCCGTAAAGGACTTAAATCTGTCGATAGGCGATAAACGGCTTATATGTGGGGGTCAATTGACCGTACGGCGCGGTCAAAAGGTGGCAATCTTAGGCGAAAACGGCGCAGGTAAGTCGACTTTTTTGCGTGCGGTAATAGGCGGAAACCCTGCAATAACCTTGGGGCGTTTTACAACGCTTGCCTACTACGACCAGGAAATGGCTAATCTCAATCCGCAGAACACGGTGTTGCAGGAACTTTGGGAAAGGCACGTCGGCTTTACGCAGACGGAAGTAAGGGCGGCGCTCGCGCGGTGCGGTCTTTACCCGGAAGATATGGAAAAACGGGTGTGTGACCTTTCGGGCGGAGAGCGGGCAAAGCTTGCGCTGTGCGTGTTCGAGAACGTAAAGGGCAACGTTCTTTTGTTGGACGAGCCGACAAACCACCTTGATTTGCCTGCAAGGGAGAGCTTAGAGCAAGCGTTAATGGCGTTCGACGGTACGGTCATATTCGTATCGCACGACAGGTATTTTATTTCTGCCGTTGCCGACTGCGTGGTCGAGCTTGAAGATAAAAAGCTCAACTTCTACGAAGGCGGTTACGAAGGCTATAAAAGGGAAAAGGAAAGGCTTGCCGCGCTAAAGATTAAGGAAGAAGAGCAGGTTAAGCAAAAGCAGTACGAAGAAGAAAGGGAGAGAAGCTACCGCTCTAAAAAGGATAGGGCGCAGGAAGCGAAGTTAAAGGCTGAGATAAAGGCAATCGAGGGCGAAATTGCCGCAAACGAAGAGCTTGAAAGGCAGCTTTCGTCTCAGCTTGCCGACCCCGACACGGCGGCGGACTATTCAAAACTTGCCCCTGTGCTTGAAAAGCTCAATTCGGTGCAGAAAAAACTTGAAGAGCTGTACGAACGGTACGGCGAACTCATAGGATAGGGGGTACTCAAAGTGGGTATTTTTAAGAGAAAGAAAAAGGACGAGACGGCGGTTACGGCTGTCGTGCCTGTAGATGACGCCGTGCAAATCGATAATGACGACGAAGTCGAGTATATCGACCCCAAGGCGAAAGTCGAGTATATCGAACCTAAGGCAAAAATAGAAAAGCAAAAGAAGAAAAATATCTTCAATACCATAGGCGACATTACCGATATGGCTAAGGGCTTTAAATCTTCGTTCGACGAAGTTTACGGCACTTGGATAAAGCCTATTATGGACAACAGGGCGCAGATTAAACGCCGTTGGAACGGGCTGGTTACAGCAATTTCGGTGGTGTTCTTCCTTTTGTACGTGCCTATACTGCTCTTTACCAAAATTTCCAAAGGGCTATCGCTTGGGTGGGACGTGGCTCTCTACACCTGCATAGGCGTGTACGTTGCGGCGGTTTTAGTAATGCTTGCAATAACTATTGCGTCGGGAAAGAGTACGAGTACGCAGGCGTCTAAACGCTGGCGCAGGGCGAGCGGCATAGTCTTGTTTATCGTGCGCATTGCGTCGTTTGCGCTAAGTATTACGGCAATCGTCGTTTCGGGTGTTGGCGAGAGCGCCGCGCTTGATACCGTCTTAATGGTGCTTGCAATCACTTCTATAATTTTCACGTCGCTCTCGCTAATCTTCGGCGGTGCGGTAGGCTTTTTCAAATGGCTTATATCCCCTGCAAAAATCAGGCGTAAGTTTTCGTTCGTCGCGTTCGAGTGGAAGCAGACGCTTGACGAAGGCAAGAGAGAGCAGGATAAAAAGCTTAAAAAGGCGTATGCAAAAAACGCGGATAAGGTTGCCCTGTGTCTGGACAGCTACCTTCTGCCCGCTTGGGGTAAGGCGTATATCGACACGATTGACGGCGAAAAGATTTTGCATATCTTAGCAACCCTGCCCGAAGACGAAAAAAATCTCTGCGAGTGGATATTCAAGGATATGTTCGACTATGCGTTTGCCTGCAAATATGTTGCAATCAACCCCTGTGACGAGCTTAGCTTAGAAGGCGACATCTTAAAAGAGAGAGCGCCTAAACGCCCCAAAGCCGAACAGAACAACAATATCTTTGCGGCTCTTTTCAAGCGTAAAATCACGCCTGACCAAACGGTGCAAAGCGTCGACGATTTGCCCGACGACGAAGAATAAAAAAAATCGTGCGTAAAGTCATTCGCCGCGGCATATGCCGCGGCGAATTGCCTTTTATGCGGTTATAAACGCATAAATAAAACGGCTTTTGCAAGCGCTTGCAAAAGCCGTTTTAGTATAGATAAATTTAATTAAAACTCAATCGTCTTTGCGATATACGCTTCAAGCTCGTCTACCGAAAGCCTGATTTGTTCCATAGAATCTCTATCCCTTACGGTTACGGTGTTGTCTTCAAGCGTGGTAAAGTCCACGGTGATGCAAAGGGGCGTACCGATTTCGTCCTGCCTTCTGTAGCGCTTGCCGATAGAGCCCGTTACGTCGTAGGTTACCGAGAACTTCTTTGCAAGGCTCTTGTAAATCTCGTCCGCCTTTTCGGAAAGGTTTTTCTGTAAGGGGAGAATTGCCGCCTTGTAGGGCGCAAGGAAGGGGTGCAGGCGGAGTACCGTTCTCACGTCCTTCTTCTCTTCGTCCAAAACTTCTTCGTCGTACGCGTCGGTCAGGTAAGCAAGCACCATTCTCTCAACGCCTAAGGAAGGTTCGATAACGTAGGGTACGTACTTTTCGTTGGTTACGGGGTCGGTGTATTCCATACTCTCACCGCTCTCCGTCTGGTGCTGGGTCAGGTCGTAGTCCGTCCTGTCCGCAATGCCCCAAAGCTCGCCCCAACCGAATGCGAATTTGTATTCAAAGTCGGTGGTCGCCTTGGAGTAGAAGCACAGCTCTTCGGGCGAGTGGTCTCTAAGTCTTAAGTTTTCTTCCTGCATGCCGAGCGATAAAAGGAAGTTTTTGCAGTATTCCTTCCAGTAGCCAAACCACTCTAAATCGGTGCCGGGCTTGCAGAAGAATTCAAGCTCCATCTGTTCGAACTCTCTTACGCGGAAGATGAAGTTGCCCGGGGTAATTTCGTTTCTGAACGACTTACCTATCTGACCGATACCGAAAGGTACTCTCATACGAGTTGAACGCTGTACGTTTTTAAAGTTTACGAAGATGCCCTGCGCCGTTTCGGGGCGAAGGTAAACGGTGTTTACGCTGTCCTCGGTTACGCCTTGATAGGTCTTGAACATAAGGTTGAACTTTCTAATCGAAGTAAAGTCCTTATTGCCGCATACGGGGCATTTAACGTCGTGCTCTTCGATAAACTTTTCAAGGGCGTCGTTGTCCATAGCTTCAACCTTTTCGTCTAAACCGTGTTTTGCGCAGTAGGCTTCTACAAGGTTGTCTGCACGGTGCCTTGTCTTGCAGGCGCGGCAGTCCATCAAGGGGTCGGAAAATCCGCCCAAGTGTCCGCTTGCCTTCCAGGTGCGGGTGTTCATTAAAATTGCGCAGTCAAGCCCCGTGTTCAAGGTGCTTTCCTGAACGAACTTTTTCCACCACGCCTTTTTAACGTTGTTCTTAAGCTCAACGCCGAGGGGACCGTAGTCCCAGGTGTTTGCAAGTCCGCCGTAAATTTCACTTCCGGGGAAGATAAAGCCCCTGTTTTTGCAAAGAGCAACCAGCTTATCCTGCGTTACCGCACGTTTCTTATCTGCCATAATTATTCTCCTTTGGCGTGTACTTGGCAATAGCACACCCGTAAAAAATTATAATAATTTTAAAACCCTTACCTGCTTTTTGTCAAGTAAATAAAGGCTTTATCGGGCTATATCGGGCGATTATTTGGTTAAAATTCGCAAAAGCTGCAAGTTAAATAAATTTTTTCAAAAAATGAAAAATTTAGCAAAAATTCTATACATTAGTGCTTTTGTATGTTATAATGGGTTAGCTATATATATTTATTATCGCGCGAAAGGAGTTTAAATGCTTACCGATATCGAGATTGCTGAAAGCGCAAAGCTTGAAGATATTCGCACCATTGCGGCAAAACTTAATTTAAATGAAGACGATTTGGAACTATACGGCAAATACAAAGCCAAGGTCAACTTGAAAAATTATTCGCCTAAGTCCAAGCTCGTGCTCGTTACGGCGATTAACCCCACCGCAAGCGGCGAAGGTAAGACGACGGTTTCAATAGGTCTTGCAGACGGTATGGCAAAGCTTGGTAAAAAGGTGTGCCTTGCCTTAAGAGAGCCTTCTTTAGGTCCCGTGTTCGGCATTAAAGGCGGTGCGGCAGGCGGCGGCTACGCTCAGGTCGTGCCTATGGCGGACATCAATTTGCATTTTACGGGCGACTTGCACGCAATTACCGCGGCAAACAACCTTTTATGCGCAATGATAGATAACCATATCTTCCGCGGTAACGCACTCGGCATTAAGGAAGTTTACTTCCACCGCTGTATGGATATGAACGACAGGGCGTTAAGGGATATCACCTTAGATTGTCCTGCCGGCAATATGAAGGGCTGTGAAAGCTATACCCGAAAAGAGAGCTTTTCGATTACAGCCGCAAGCGAAGTTATGGCGATTTTGTGCCTTGCTAAGGACTTGGGCGACTTAAAAACCCGTTTGGGCAATATAATAGTCGGTGAGAATAATAACGGCGATTTCGTCTATGCAAGGGATATCAAGGCGGACGGCGCTATGGCAACGCTTTTAAAGGACGCTATCAACCCCAACTTGGTGCAGACGTTGGAAGGTACTCCTGCGTTCGTTCACGGCGGACCCTTTGCAAATATTGCCCACGGCTGTAACTCAATAAGGGCGACTATGGCGGCTATGACGCTTGCGGACTACACCGTAACCGAAGCAGGTTTCGGCGCAGACTTAGGCGCGGAAAAATTCTTGGACGCTAAGTGCAGAATTGCAGGTATTCAACCCAACTGCGTGGTGGTGGTTGCAACCGTCAAGGCGTTAAAACTTCACGGCGGCGCAGATAAGGCAATGCTCTCTCAAGAGAATATTTCCGCTCTCAAGGCGGGCTTGCCCAACCTTTTAAAACACGTGGAAAATATGCGTTCTGTCTATAAAAAGCCCGTCGTGGTTGCAATGAACCGCTTTATTTCGGACACACCTACAGAGATTGAGACGGTTATGTCCGCCTGTGAGCAGGTGGGCGCAAAAGCCGTATTCACCGACGTATTCGCAAAGGGCGGCGACGGCGGTAAGGAGCTTGCAAAAGCCGTAGTAGACGCCTGCGATATACCCAGCGAATTGCACTACGCCTACGATTTAAACGACGATATCAAGACCAAAATAGACGGCATAGTTAAAAACGTGTACGGCGGCGACGGTGCAGAGTACAGCGAACTCGCCCTTAAAAAGATTGACGATTTCGAGAAAAAGGGCGTAAGGGGCTTACCCGTAATAATCGCAAAAACGCAGTACTCGCTTTCGGATAACCCTGCGCTTTTGGCGGCGCCTTGCGGCTTTAAAATCTTCGTCAGGGATATAGAGCTTAGGGGCGGAGCAGGCTTTATAGTTGCCGTTGCAGGCAGTATAATGCTTATGCCCGGGCTTGGCAAAGTGCCCTGTGCAGAGCATATCGATATCGACGAACAAGGTAACATCACAGGGCTTTCTTAAGATTTTTGGTTAAATTACACCATTGCAGTAAATAACTATCACGGAATTTAGGCGAGATTATAGGACGGAATATGGAACTTCCCGAAGCAACTAATTTTATTGAACAGTATATAAACGAAGATTTGGCAAGCGGCAAGTACGAAGGCAGGGGCAACGAAATCGTAGTAAGATTTCCCCCCGAACCCAACGGCTATCTTCACATAGGGCACGTTAAGGCGTTGTGCATCAACTTTGGCGTTAAGGAAAGATACAACGGTAAACTCAACCTGCGTATGGACGACACCAACCCCGCTAAAGAAGATTATAACTACGTCAATTCGATTGTGGAAGCGGTTAAGTGGTTGGGCTTTGAATACGACAACCTTTTCTACGCATCCGACTATTACGACAAAATGTACGAGATTGCAGAGAAGTATATTATGGACGGCAACGCCTACGTATGCGATTTATCGGCAGAGCAGATTACGGCGACAAGGGGAACGCTTACCGAGCCCGGTAAGGATAGCCCCTACAGAAATCGCTCGGTTGAAGAGAACTTAAAGCTCTTTAGGGAGATGAAGGCAGGCGTCTATCCCGACGGCGCAAAGGTGTTAAGGGCAAAGATTGATATGGCTTCGCCCAACATCAATATGCGAGACCCCGTAATCTACAGAATAGCTCACGTTTCTCACTATCGTCAGGGCGACAAGTGGTGCATATATCCTATGTACGACTTTGCTCACCCCGTATCGGACGCAATCGAAGGCATTACCCATTCGCTGTGTTCGCTTGAGTTTGAAAACCACAGACCGTTATACGACTGGGTTATAGAAAAGGCTGGCTTTTCACAGCCCGTACCCAGACAGATTGAGTTTGCAAGGCTTAACATAACCAATATGCTTATGTCCAAAAGGTACTTAAAAAAGCTTGTGGACGAAGGCTTCGTGTCGGGTTGGGACGACCCCCGTATGCCCACGCTAATGGGCTTAAAGACAAGGGGCGTACCCCCTATGGCTCTGCGCAAATTCTGCGCGGATGTCGGCGTCGCTAAAAACTACGGCGTGGTCAATCTCGCTCAGCTTGACGAGTGTATCCGCGACGAGTTAAACGCCACCGCAGAGAGAGCTATGGCTGTATCCGACCCCGTTAAACTTACAATCACCAACTACGAAGGGGAAGAAGAGTTAGACTTTGAAAAGAACCCCGTTGCAGGCGACGGCGCAACGAGAAAGATTAAATTCTCCGGCAGCGTATATATAGATAGAAGCGACTTCGCGCTCGTTCCGCCCCCCAAGTTCAAAAGGCTATATAAGGGCGGCAACGTCCGCCTTAAGGCGGCGTATATCGTCCGTTGCGACGACGTGGTTTTAGATGAAAACGGCGAAGTTAAGGAAATACTCTGTACCTACTTCCCCGAAACGCGTTCGGGCAGCGACGTAAAAAGCGAGATTAAGGCAAAGGGCGTAATTCAATGGGTAGACGCAAAATACGGAAGTAAAGTTGAGTTCAACGACTACGAACCGCTGTTATGCGACGAGCAATATCCCGACCAGGATTATGCCGAAAGATTGAACAAAAACAGCATTAAGACCTACTGCGGAATGGCTGAACCCTATCTTCTTGAAAACGAAGGAGTATCGTTCCAGCTTATGCGTACGGGCTACTACAAGGTTTGCGAAAAAGAAGGCAAAAAGGTCCTTTCGCAAATAGTTTCTTTAAAGGACAATTTCAATAAATAAGGGGGGAATATGACGGTAACGATTATATCAATTATAGCAATAAGCGTAGCCGCAGCTATGGGTGCGATTATCGGAATATTCAAAAAGGCGACGGGGCTTTCCTTCTGGGGCGCAATAGTGTTGCTAAGCGCAGCGGTTGCACTGCTCGTTGCTAAATTCGTGCCTAAAGAAAATGGTATTTACGCTTGGCTTATGCTCGGCGTGACGGTGGGCGCAATAGTGCTATTTATCTGCTTTTTCGGTTGGCTTAAAAAGTTTTTGGAAAAGCGCATAAAAAACGCACAGGAATATTCGCACTACAAAAACAAGGATAAGGTAGACGAAAACGAAGCGTACATACTCAACGCCGTCGACGCAAAGAATAAAAAGCAGTACAGAAAGTTACGCAGAAAGCGCAGAAAGATAAAAGAATCTTCAGGCGCTTGGGGCGTTATAAACAGATTGCTCGGCTTTATCGCAGGCGGTTTAGACTGGTTGGTTGCAGTCGGCTCTATTTGCTGTATTGCGCTCATCTTCGTCGAAGTGTGCGGCATAGGCGTTATACAGGATAACGCAATCGTGCAGGAATTGCTTTCGTCGTCTGCTTGGGTAAATTTAGGCTCTAAGTTCGCTATCGATATCTTGATTATCGGCACTTTAGTTATTGCAATCAGGTCGGCTTTCAAAAGGGGTATATTCCACTATATAACCCCTATAGTCGTAATTGCAATGCTTGCAGGTTTCGGTTATTCTTCGTGGGCGATTGCGTCGTCGTCGGTATGTGCAGGAATCGTAACGAGTTTACAGGACGGCTTGCTCGTTCAGCTTACGTCTATGAACGCCGATATTTCGGCTATAGTTGCAAAGGTTATAATTACGGGCGTAATCTTCCTTTTGTCGCTTATTTTGGTCATTATTACGGGTATATATCTGCCTAAGCTTTTGAACAAATTTAGGGATAACGACGCGTTCTACGTATTAGACGGCGTGCTTGGCGCAGTCTTTTCCTTAGCGCTCTTGCTTGTAATCTACGTTGCGTTGGGCGGCGTAGCATACACTCTTTCCGATTTAGAGTTTATGTCAAAGTTCAGCTCTTACGAAGCGCAGTCAGCCTTTGCAAATTGTTTCTATGCGTTCAACCCGTTGGCGAGCGTGTTTGTAAATGTGCCGATAAGGTTCTGGTTTACTTATTAAATTCTCTTCATATATACTTTGCAGTTCAGAAGAGAGATGAGCTTTGACATAATACGGCGTAAAAGCGCAGTTTGCGTTGACGAGCCGCCTTGGTCGTGTACGTCCGTGTACACTCCCTGCGGTCGGTGCTCCTGCGCCTTGAACTACTCGCTTCTCTGAAGAGAGATGGGTTTGAGCGTTAACGCAATAAGGTAAAGATTATTTAAAAAATAGTTTAACCAAATTTATTCTTTATTCTTTGATAAATAAGGAATATAACCGAATAAGGTAATAATTATTACAATAAAAACAGCGGTGCAAAACTTTGCGTTTTGCACCGCTATCTTATTTAACGGCGGTTAAGCCTTGTCTGCAAAGCTTTCA